>JAUNQZ010000137.1 GCA_030535915.1 bacterium | reverse complement strand
AGAATTCGACAACTGTTCCCCCAGTCACTGCGTAATTTTGCTTGCAATTTACACATTCCGACGAGTGCATCTTCTAGAAAGAATAAAATACAAACTCTTATGTTATACCTGATTTAATGCTTGCATTTTAGTTTAGTTTTTGTTATCTTTTCTTCCGTTATGAATTTCGTGAACAAACAAACACTTCGACTTAGCCTTTTGCCGTTGCTTAGCAATGGCATGCGGATGGCATTTGTGTTTGCGTAATGCGAGAACATGAAAAATAAAGAAGGCCTCCGCAGGTGAGTTTGACAGCGGGGGCTTTTGTTTTATCACGAGACCCGATGTCCCTGTAAGGCAAACAACATAGGATGCATAAAATGAGCACACGTAAGATTGCAATTTTTGATACTACTTTGCGCGATGGCGAACAAAGCCCTGGCTGCAGCATGAAGCTCCATGATAAGCTCTTAGTCGCAAGCAATCTTGAAGCTCTCAAAGTTGATGTTATTGAAGCGGGCTTTGCCATTGCCTCTCCCGGTGACTTTGAAAGCGTTCAGGCGATTGCCAATCAAGTGAAGACCTGTACGGTCGCTTCGTTGGCACGCGCGCTCAAAGGTGATATCGACCAGGCTTGGGCGGCAGTGAAAGGTGCCGCTATGCCGCGTATTCATACCTTCTTGGCAACGAGCCCGGTGCACATGCAATTTAAGTTGCGCATGAGTCCTGAACAAGTCCTCGAACAAGCCACCAATATGGTGCGTTATGCGCGTAGCATTTGTCCTGAAGTTCAGTTCTCTCTTGAAGATTACACCCGTACAGAAGAAGAATTTTCTTGGCGTGTGATTGAAGCTGTCATTGCAGCGGGTGCAAAGGTTGTGAATCTCCCCGATACGGTGGGTTATGCAATTCCTGAAGAATTCGGCGCTCGTATTGCACGTGTCATGTCGCATGTTCCCAATATCACCGATGCGACCATCGCGGTACACTGCCATAACGACCTCGGATTAGCCGTTGCGAACACATTGGCTGCGATTCGTGCAGGCGCTGGACAAGCTGAATGTACCATCAACGGCATCGGTGAACGCGCAGGTAACGCTGCGTTGGAAGAAATCGTTATGGCACTCCGTACGCGTCACGACTTCTTTGAAGGTCTCTCTTGCGGTGTAGAAACCACAAAGATTGTTTCTACAAGCCGTTGCGTTTGCTCTGTTACAGGTAGCCGCGTTCAAAACAATAAGGCGATTGTTGGTCAAAATGCCTTCGCTCACGAATCGGGTATTCACCAGCATGGTATGCTCGCCAACCGCGAAACTTACGAAATCATGACCCCGGAATCCGTCGGTCTCTCGCAAAGCCAGATGGTCCTCGGGAAGCATTCGGGTAAACATGCACTCAAGGATCGCTTGGAGCAAATGGGCATTCCGCTCTCCGAAGAACACTTGCAAGAACTCTTCACGCGCTTTAAAGATCTCGCAGATGCCAAGAAGGTCGTCACCGATGCTGACATTGAAGCACTCGCGCGTGGTCTCTCTCAACGTCCCGATTCGCAGCAGAAGTTGGTCTTTGACCGCTTCCTCACCTCGACCGGCAACACCACCACCGACGTTGCCACCGTCCGCCTCATTGTAGAAGGTCAGCAAGTCGAAGAAGTCGCGATGGGCAATGGACCGATTGAAGCCTCCTTCAATGCTATTAACAAGATGCTCAACTTGCATGTTAATGTTGAGAACTTCTCTGTTTCTGCAGTTACCTCTAATGTCGATGCTCAGGGTGAATGTAATCTCCGCGTTCGTCACAATCAACGCGTTTACCTCGGCCGTGGTGTTGCACAAGACATTATTGAAGCCGCCATCCGTGCCTATGTACACGCACTCAATGGTCTCTTAGAAGATGAACAACGCATGACCTCCAACGCCGCCGCAATGGCAGCCGCAACAGCAGGTTCTTCCCTCGTCTAAGGATATACGCATGGATATTGCAACCCTTGATGTTCGAGCCCTCACATTGGGAGAGACACTCTCCCTTGATGGTATCGTCCATACAGGACGCGATCGCTTCCACAAACACCTTCACGATGGAGGTTCTCTACCCGAAGGCGTTGATCTCTCGACCTCCGCGCTCTACCATTGTGGACCTGTGATGATTCGAGAAGGTAACCACTGGAAAATGGTTGCAGGTGGTCCAACGACCTCTTCGCGTGAAGAACCCTATGAAGCCGATGTTATCAAAAACTTTGGTCTTCGCCTCATCATTGGGAAAGGTGGCATGGGCAAGAAAACCCTCGAGGCTTGCAAAACCTATGGGTGCGTTTATCTCCAAGCTGTTGGAGGGGCTGCGACCTCCATTGCTAATGCTGTCGAAACAGTTGAAGGGGTTGACTTTCTTGACGAATTTGGTGCTGCTGAGGCAATGTGGCACCTCCGCGTTAAAGGCTTCAAAGTCACAGTAGCGATGGATGCGCACGGCAATAGTCTCTATGACAATGTTCAGGCGCACGCCGCAGAACGCCTCAAAGAGCTCCTTGCCTAATCCCATCCTCAACATAAAAATCAAAAAGCGATGCTCCAACTGAAGCATCGCTTTTTGATTAATAAAGGCAATCGCAAATTAGCGAACCATCTTCCACTTGCCATCAACCATCTTGAAACGAATCTTATCCCCATTCTGAAGCGTCAAAACAGCTTTGTCACCTTTGATTTCTTCCGAAACAACAACGGCTTCATTCATTTCTTTTTCGAGTTCTTCAGCAGACATCTCCTTGGACATTTCAGCCATTGCTACCGCCTGAACTTTAACAGCCATCGGATTGCCATAGAGACATTCAGCAATTGCCTCTGCATCTCCATCTTGCATGCCTTCTTTAAGGTTTTCAAAGACATCTGTTGGAGAGTCACTGCAACCCACCGCAAGCATAAGTGTTACAGCAAAAAATGCCATCATTAATTTTTTCATGTTCATTCCTTTCGTTAGGTTAAGCAATCTTAACCACATATTGTGTCTA
>JAUNQZ010000042.1 GCA_030535915.1 bacterium | reverse complement strand
CCCCATCTTACCTTTAAGTTCACCCCCGCAGAGCATATGAATTTCTCGACCAGTTGTGGCCCCATGTATGCTCCTGCCGCAGAAGATTATGAGAACAAAACATACGGACATTATAGAGGGTTCTTCGCCAATGTCTATTATGAAATCAATGTTGGCGAATATACCGATGAAGAATGGTTCCAACCATTTACGATTTCCTTCTTGGGAGAACTTATGACAAAGGGAAATTGGTTTGAAGACGAAGATGAGCAAGGACTCGGATTTTATGGCCAAATTGACTTCACATGGTCATTTTAATTTCCCTTTTCATCTAAAACTAAAAAGCGATGCCATACGTATGGCATCGCTTTTTTATTCGTTTTAAGCTTAAATAGCAACTTACCAGCCGCTATTCAAATCTGCTTTAGAACCTTGCTTAGCAACATCTTCTGTCTTTTGGAAGATGGTACGCATATTTGAACTGTTCAAACGCAATTGGAAGGTATAGGTCTTTTCGCCTACACCATCATAGATTTCAGTTTTCTCTGTAATCGTGCCTTCCAAGAAGAAGTCTGCATCCAATGTAGAGCCGCCACTTACAAAAATAGAGGTGTCATCAACTGCAACAATTTCCACAAGACCGCTATTTAAGAGATCTTCGTTGATACGACCTTCAATTTGAGCAAAGTCAATACGCGTTGTTGTAGACTTCTTAATTGAACCAACTGCAATAACAGGTTTACGACCGTTCTTTGCTTCAAAACCAGTCACATTTTGATTATTCAACATCGCTTGCGTTAACGAACTCGCAACGCGCTTAAAGTCTTGAATATTAATTCCCATGGTTGTCAATGCCTGCGTCCCACCAGCTTGGATGCGTTTAGGAGGCGTTGATCCACAACCGGCCACAAAAAGGCCCGTCGACAATGCAATCATGGCTAAAAAGAGAGCTTTCTTCATTTCTCAATTCCTTCCTTCGTTGTTTAATTAAATTATTCCTCAACACTCTTCAACTTAATGCAAAAATCTTTCGCATTTGCAGAAGGTGCAATAAATACGAGTTGACGCGTTTCACGGGGTTCAAAGACTTCTTGTTGCCAACCACCGCCGGCCGTTGTAATACGCATTGCATCTGCATCATACCATTCAATTTCATAGTAAATGGTGACGCGATCATCCGTAAAATTTTCAAGCGATGCTTGTGCACGCAAAAAGCCAACATTATTCGTTGCCGTATTTAACCGCACGACTGCAACAGTCTCCGTTAAATTAGGATCCGTCTGCACTTGTTTGGAAGCAATAATATTCATCACCGCAGACTTATTATAGTTCTCCGTTGCATTCACACTCGCATTACGGCATCCCGCAAAGACAAAAAGCGCCGTCGCACAAAGAAACAAAAAACTCATTTTTTTCATCATTATCTCCTTTTCGTTTAACGAACTTTGAAATATGTAATGACGGGTTTCGCATTACGATGAAAAGAGCGGACATAAATAATCCAAACATTTCCATCCACTGGTAATTGTACCTCTTTTTGTGAGCGTCCGTCAAGTTGAACTTTTACTTTTCGATTTTTGGGCATTGTTGTACGCGCCATACTAATTGACTTCGGAAAAGAATTACATGTTCGCGTATCTGCAACATTCGTTGCAACTAAATAGATATTTCCAAAAAGCATTGTCCCGACAAGTGCAGCAGCATTATCCCTCGTCGCGACTTGACCGCCAGCAACAATCGCGGTCTTTAAAAGACAAACTGTAATTGCATGTGTCAAACGAGCGGCATACGAATCATCAAATTCTTTTGCAAAAACTGCATCAACACTACATATTTCTTCTGCGAAAACAGTCCCATTTGTTGTTACAAGCGATGCATTCTTGCAATAATCGTTATCCGCTTTTAAAACTGGATATGCAAGCGAAACAAGTGTTGCAGTATTCCCTGCGACAACAGGAATAACAAGGCTTTCATCTTCTATGGAAGGAGCAAGCCCTGCTTCATGAACAAGATAAACTGTTGGTTCAACAGTTGCAACCGATGTTGTGGAGAATCGTTCGACTTCTTGAACAAGAAAATCCGATTGTGCATTCATCCCAGCAACACGACGAATACACTGTTGTGCGATGTCATAATCTTCAGCACCACGTCCATAGTAATAATGGAAAAAGGCAATTAAATATTCTGCAAATGGATTTACATAAAGTTCATACCCGCGTGTATCGGGTAAAGACTTCAACATCTTTTGGCGCATCTCGCTCATTTCTGATGAATACTGCGCGGTATTAACATTTGCATTAGAAGTAGATGATAAATTCTCACGCGCCTCTGTAATACGACCCGCATTCGCGGCAACGCTTTCTTGTTGCCGTTGATATAAGCGCGATGCATAAAGTCGAGCTTCGTCAATCTCTCCTAATTGCATTGATGTAAACATTTGATAAACGGCAGTCATAATCGCTTCACCATAAGTTCCCAAATATGGGAAAGCGTCTGCGACGGTTAAAGATGATGCGGTATAATCAAAAAGTGAGGCGCCGCCTTTGGCCTTGTAATTATTATAGAGGTGTTCGACACGTTGCAGATGCTTTTGACTTTCTCGAATATAGGATTCATCGTTTGAGTCAATTCCGGCAAATCGTGTAGCTTGACTTGCTTCAAGCGAAAGCACCATCGCATCATAACTTGTATCTGTGGAGCCGTCTGACTCATATAACGATTCTATTTTTTCTAATGCGGCCATCGTGTGGCCACTTGCATAAGATGATCGATAACTCGCGATTCGTTCGTGATAAGCAGAACAACCTCCTAATGCAAGCGCCATGATTACGAGAAAAAACTTTTCTAAATGGCAGATTATTTTCATTAAAAGCATCCTCTTTACTCAATGATTACGACAATGCATACGGCATACCCCGCATTTTTCTCTCATTATATGTAATTTTTTCTCCTTTGTCAACAAACAATAGGGATATTTGTCGGTTTTAACACTAAAATAGAATAAGATTAAAATATTTTATAAAATTTAAAAATTTAAATTGACTTCATTTTTTCTATTTGCTATACTAGTCGGCGTTTTCTGGCGAAAGTAGCTCAGTTGGTAGAGCCCCAGATTGTGGATCTGGTTGTCGCGGGATCGTGCCCCGTCTTTCGCCCCAATTTTAGCCTCCGTTTCAACGGAGGCTTTTTTATTTCAATTACTTTTATACAACAATTTTATAATTAAATAAAATCATATAACGAATGTAAGATTATCGTTATAACTTGCTATCAAATAGACTTAAGTCTTATCGCCAAAGATTTGTAGCAGAGGGGAATGTGACGGTTTCTTTGATCTTTACGGAGTCCTTTCCGTAAATAAAATCTGCAAATACATGATGAAGGGGTACAATCTTTTCTTCCGTTGTGGTCGTAAGGCCAAGTTCTGCCTCGGGAATATCTCGGGACGCTAATGTATATGCACTTGATGGAAGATTTGAGAGAAGTAAAGGTCTGGCTTCCTCAAGACGATTATACGCATTTATACGATGCATAATATGCATTCGCGTTTCGGGCATTCCATTCGCCGAAACCCATCCCTCTGGACCATGGCGAAGTGCATCTACCCCTGCTTCAACACGCGCATCCCTACGGGCATAATGTTGCTTTACTGCAATTTGACGATAGGTTACAACACCCACAAAAAGAGCTACAAAAACAAGAAGCGTAATTGTCAACTCGGCGAAGGCTTGCCCCGCACGAGAAGAAAAACGCTGTTTTTGAGTGGGCTTACGCATGACGCCCTCTACTTTTTAGAGCCCAGTATAAAGTCGCTGAACGAGACGATCCGGGAGCCCTGCTTCTTGAATATGCGAAATAGCCGCCTCCACATCATAATCAACGCGACGGAATTGAATCTCTAAATCATTAAGAGAGTGGACATCAAAAATGACATAACAAGCTCGCGGGTCTCCATCTCGAGGTTGTCCAACAGACCCCACATTGATAAAATAGTTACCAGGATCTAAACGTCCATCTGCTGCAATAAGCTTGTCAATATCATGGCATGTCTCACCACCAGGGCGACGACGGAAAATACAAGGGACATGCGTGTGACCGTGGAAACAAACACGCGTTCCCTGAGAAAGGAAGCTGTCTAGGGCGTCTTCCTTCGAAAATGCATAACGGAAATGTCCTGGGCTATCCAAGGTCGAGTGAACGAGCGTAAAGCCCATAAACTTCAATGAAAGCGGCAAATTATGAAGCCATTCGGTATCATCATCAGAAATATTACGACGCGTCCATTCAATAACACTTGCTGCATTCGGTTGGAAATCATCAAGATCTACATCAGGATGCGAACAATAATGGTCATGATTACCTTTGACAACTTTACATCCCAATTTTCGAATGCGACGGATACATTCAGACGGAGAAGCATTATAACCGACAACATCTCCTAAGCAAACAAACGTATCCACATGCATCGCTTCTGCATCGCGAATGACGGCTTCAAGGGCTTCTATGTTAGCATGGATATCACTAATAATTGCGTAACGTTTACTCATAAATGGCTCAATTGAGTCGAAGGATTGCCGCAGCAATCGTTAAATCCATAGGGGTTGTAATTTTTGGGTTAGGAGCATCCCAACGCACAAGTCGCGTAGGTTCTCCAATGGCTTCTACCATTGCGGCGTCATCCGTATATTCAACCGTGGGATTCTTCGCTGCGGCGGCGTGCGCGGCAATCAATTTGTCAGCAGCAAAAGCCTGCGGTGTTTGTACTGCCCAAAGCGTTGAACGATCAGGTGTACTTTCAACCATCATTCCTTTGCCTGCGACCTTTATGGTGTCAACGACAGGACTTGCTGCGATGCCACTACCATAACGGATTGAATACTTTAATGTTTCCTTAATAAGTTCGGGCGTGACGCATGGTCTTGCTGCATCATGAACGACGATATGGCGCATATCTTCGCCTTCCATTTCGTTCAGTGCTGCGGCTACAGAATCTTGACGGCGTTTTCCGCCAATAACAATCTTCTGTAACTTGCTGATTCCAAACATCATTTGAAGACCGCGCGCCGAAGCCACTTGATCCTTACGAACAACAAGAATAATCCGGTCTACATCGCTACATTTTTCAAACGCTAACAGCGACCATGCAACGACAGGCTTGGGCCCTAACGAGAGGAAGCACTTGTCGAGGCCTTTACCCATGCGGGTTCCTTTCCCAGAGGCGAGAATGATTGCTGTAACCATAGCGATGTTCTCCTTTTTATGCCTTTAGGGTTGTCGCTCCACGCGTCTTCTTACCTCCTGGCGGTGTACGACGAATCACAACAGCTGTACGTGCAGGGAGATAAAGACGAATTGCGAAGCATTGCTCTTCAAGGCGTTCAACAATACTTACAGGATAAGACTGACCTTGTTCAATGCGACCGAAACCACCGAAGACTTCTGCGTCAGTATCCAAAACATGTTCATACGCGCCTGGGGGTACAAGAAGCGGATAGTCTGCAAGGGAGTGTTCATTATGGAAGTTGAAGATAAAGAGCAATTCCCCACGCATAAAGGCGAGAAGTTTATCATCTTCACTTGCGAAAATGCGACGCGGCCAAGTGCCTTCAATCGCACCTTCTTTATTCATCATCTGCATCATAGCTTCATCAAAGTCGCCAAGCGCCTTGAAGTAAAGCCCCTTATTGTCACGAAGCGACCATTGACGACGCGCATAATGATAACTATTATTATTGCCTTCACGCGGGAAATCAATCCATTCGGGGTGCCCGAATTCGTTACCCATAAAGTTCAAATAGGCACACGAGCAAGCCAATGTTGCCAATCGTGCCATCTTGTGTAAAGCAATTCCACGATCGACATAGAGATTGTTTGAACCCACATGCATGGCTTCATACATTTCCTTGTCAATCATCTGGAAGATAAAGCTCTTACCTCCGACGAGGGCTTGGTCATGCGATTCAACATAGTTCACGGTGCGTTCATCCGCGCGACGATTAGTGAGTTCATGCCAAATAAAGCCAACCGACCAATCTTCGTCACGAATATCGCGAACGAGCTTAAACCAACATTCCGGCACACCCATCGCCATGCGATAATCAAAGCCAATACCACCCTCGTCCAAAGGTGCTGCAATGCCAGGCATGCCGCTAACATCTTCTGCAATGGTCAATGCATCTGGACGCACCGCATGAATGACTTCATTTGCAAGGGTAAGATACGTGCATGCATCTTCATCCACCGTGCTATCAAAGTACATACCATAGTTGGTGAAATCAACACCAAGGCCATGGTGCAAATAAAGCATTGAAGTTACGCCGTCAAAACGATATCCATCAAAGTGGTATTCATCCAACCAGAAGCGGCAATTCGACAAAAGGAAGTGCAAGACATCCGTTTTACCATAGTCAAAGCAACGCGAATCCCATGCGTCATGCCAACCACGAGAGCCATCATGGAAATATTGGTAAGCTGTACCATCAAAGCAAGCCAACCCATCACGTTCATTCTTCACCGCGTGCGAATGAACAATATCCATAATCACTGCAATGCCCATGCCATGTGCACGGTCAATGAGATCCTTCAATTCCTCAGGTGTACCAAAACGCGAACTGGCAGCGTAGAAACTCGACACATGATAACCGAAGCTACCATAATAAGGATGCTCCATAATACCCATAATTTGGAGAGTATTATAACCTGCAGCCTTAATACGCGGAAGAATGTTATCGGCGAATTCTTTATAAGTGCCGACCCCTTCTGTTTCTTGCGCCATACCAATGTGAGCTTCATAAATAATCGGCGAAACATCTGGTCGGACAAACGCATTTTTCCACTTGTACGGTTTTGGGTCCCAAGCTTGAGCCGCGAAAAGGCCGGTTTCAGGATCTTGCACAACGCGACGTGCATACGCGGGGATACGCTCCCCTCGCCCACTATCCCAAAAAACTTCAAGACGATAGAACTGTCCATGCTTAATCGCATCTTTCGCTCCACGCCATTCAAAGACATCGCGACCAGGAATGCGAACCGCTTGATACTCTGGACGGATTTCCCAATTTGAGAAATCACCTACGAGCCAAATATTTGTTGCATTCGGAGCCCATTCACGGAAGACCCACCCATCCTTTTCTGGATGCAAACCATAGTACTCATGGGCACTCGCAAAATTTGCGAGTGCTACAGGACCAGGCTTGCCAGTAAGGCGAGTGATGGTATCACGCGCACGTCCCGCACGGCGTTCAATGACGTCTGCGTAAGGAGTGAGCCATGGATCGTCAAGTAATCGGGTGCGGGGTGCGGGCATACCTTAGTTCCCTTCGTTATAGGGGTTTTGATTCTCGTCGCCGCCTTCAAACATTTCAGTGAGGGGGCGCTGGAGCATGCGTTCGTAAATCTTGATGTATTCAGCTGCACAAGCTTCGTGGTTGAAGCGCTTCTTCGCATCGACCATAATACGAGCGATTTGTGCTTCGCGAACATCGGTCGGCAAACGGTAGAATTCCATAGCCTTGTCGATAGCCCATTCGAGACCCTGGCTGTCGTAGAAGGCAAACGGGAAGCCGTTGCCGGTATTCTTTTCGACGTCAAGCATTTCAACGGTATCGTGCAAACCACCGGTATCGTGAGCGATGGTGAGCGAGCCATAAATCGGAGCGACCATCTGCGGGAGACCGCAAGGTTCAAAGAGCGAAGGCATCAATGTAAAGTCACTCGAAGCATAACCCAAACGAGAGATGTGTTCGTCGAAGTCGCAAACCGCCAAGCGACCATAGAGATTATGGAAGCTCAAAATGTCACGGAAGGCTTGCTGATACGGACCATTTGCAACAATGGCGAACTGAATATTATCATCACGATACTTTTCGAGGATGTGATAGAGAATATCAGTGAGGAGCTGAGGGCCCTTCTGCACAGGGTCAAGACGGCTCGGCCAGAAGAAGAGCGGAGCATCGGGATTCTTGAAGAGACCAACCTTCTCCTGGAACTGCATCTTGTTAGAAATCTTTGCAGCATGATGCGTGGTTGCATCATAGTTCACCTTCAAGTTAGCATCCGTTGCAGGGTTGTAGCTATCATCAGGGGCATTGAGGATACCGCTTGCGCAACCTGCGTTGTACTTCGAAATCACTTCGTTACGGAACTGACCAGGGATGAAATCGAACCAACCGCGAACGATTTCTTCCAAGAAGGTCGGCGACACGGAGTTGATGAAGTGTGAAGCAAAGACACCCGAGGTGAGGAAGTCAACAGGATTGGTGTCGTGGCTTTCAAAGTAATCATAGGGAGGACGCTTATAGAAGAGGTTCTTCCAGAAGTCTGCAGCGTCAATACCCGCGTATTCAATTTCACCGAGGCAACGATGCACAGTGTGAATGTTGTGAATCGTAAAGAGGCAGGGAATGCCCAAACGACGAGCTGCCGCGGGAATTAAACCCGTCATCCAGTCGTTACAGTGAATCAAGTCCGGCTGCACGGTAGGAATGATATTATTGATGACTTCACGCTGGAATGCCAAAGCCAAGTGCGGATTTTCATCGCCCTGAGCATACACCGTATCACGATAGTAGAAGCAACGGTCTTCTGCCAAATGAATACGAGAGTCTGGCAAGTGTGCTTGGTAGGTACGCAATTCATCACTGATGAGACGACCCACATCAACGTGGAACATACGGCGATAGTGAGGCAATGCCACATGCACATCTGCACCCAGTTTAAACAAACTCGCAACCAAGCTTGCCGAAACGTCGGCCAAACCACCTGCTTTTGCACTTAATTTGTCTGCCATGTTACCCATACCCGAAGGGAGATAGGTGATTTCAGGCGTCACGATGAGGATGCGTGGTTTACGCTGTCCAATGTTTTTTGTTTTGGCCATAATTGCCTCCTGCCGAATGTACGGCATGATTTTCGCTCTAGTTTTTTGAATTCTTTGAAGATTTCTTTGCTTCCAAAGCTCTTCTTTCCGCTGGGGTCATAAGGGTTAAATCCTCACGAAGGTTGCGGATACGATCCTCGTTTGCTTCACGATGCTGATCAAACGCCTGAACTTCAGGTGCTTTAGCGGAAGCATCAAAAATTTGTTTCTCGATTTCATAAGCCTCATCAAGCAAGGCTTTACGCTTGGCTTTCAATTCTTCAATCTCTGGGGTCGTCAACTTTCCAGAAGACATCATCTGCTTGCGATACTGATCAAAATCAACCGACAAAAACTCTCGCATTTGAAGCTCTGTACGAGCACGCGCAAGCGGGTCCTCAATCTTGGCAAGCGCTGTTGCAAGGCGGGCTTCCATTTCCTTAACATGAGCTTCCATCTCTACCGTGAGTTGCGACGAAGCCTCTGCATGCACTTCGGTCGTTACCGCAAATGCACCCAACAAAAAAAGTGATAACAAGATAGTTTTCATAGCATTTAACAATACATATTATGCGCTTTTGCAAGTAAAAAATCAAGCAAAAAGAATCAACCTAAAGAAATTTTCTCATTTCGCCTCTTTCTTCTTTAAGGTAAGAAGCGAGATTTCAGGCGAATAAAGACGATAAGGGAAGCCACTCCAAACGCCACATCCTGGAGCAACAAAAAGTTGCATCCCATGTGGTAAATCATACCATCCGCGCACAAATCCACCATTAAAATGAGCAATAATCTGTTCCACAAGAGGTAATTGTCCTCCATGGGTATGCCCCGAAAATTGCATTCGTACACCCAATGCATCCGCACGCTTTGCAACGGCGGGTTTATGTGAAAGCAAAATAGGGTACGCTGATTGTGGCACAGCTGTCATCAAAGCCTCAAGACGAAAAACTGCGTTAGAATCTGCAAGCGAGCGTTCATCCTCAATTCCCACAAGGGTCAATCCAGCAACCTCTACCACCGCATCATTTAACGACTGCACACCATACGATTCTTGAAGCAATTCTAGCATTGGTGCATCAAACCAAGCTTCATGATTCCCGCCAATCGCAAATTTACCTAAACGAGCCTTTAATTGCGCAAGCGGAGTTAAATCTTCCCGACGCGCCTCCACGCCTCCATCCGACTGATCACCCGTAAAGAGAATCAAGTCTGGTTGTAGCGCATTCACTCGATTCACAAGATTCTCGCACCATTCTTTCCCACGAATTTGATCAATATGCATATCCGCTAAAATCACAATCCGCAAACCATCCGCCGCATTCGGCAACCCTTCTAATTCAACGATATGTTCAACGACAGGTGGATTCGCACGAAATCCCGACCATACCATGTACGTCGTTAATACCATTGATACGGCGAGCGCCGTCCACAAAGGAAACGCTTTCCAAAACCGTTTCACACACGCCACAATTATTAAAAAGAACGCCGCCACCCAAAGAAACATCGCGTGCCATAAAAGATAAATCACCAACACATTTGGCATCGTCTCAGGAGACATAAACCCCGTTCGAAACAAACGATAATATGCATAGCGTGGAGCAAAGCCAAAAATAAACAAACTTAATACAACTTTTATCCACCGCTTAATTGGCAATGGACGAATCACAAAAAACGCCACAAGAGAAGCGCTCAACAATGTCACTAAATCTAATTTCCACATAATGACTGAAGTCTACCAAAAACCACCTCAAAAGTACAGTAAAGACTCACAAAATCATAGACTTATTTCCTTTTTTAATAAAAATCACACTTCCCTGAAAAAAGACTTGCATTTCGAAATCACTTTTGATATTATATGCCCTCATTCAACGGGAAAGCAGATGGTTTCCCACGAGCGTTTTTTAACAGAAGGCTTTTAGTTCTAGACCCGGCAATGAATAAACCCGTCTACTAAAAGTTGTATGTAACTAAGGATACTACAATGCCTAACATCAAGAGTGCTGCAAAGCGTGTGAAGACCGCCGCCAAGGCCAATATGCGCAACCGTTCTGTCAAGAGCGAATTGTTAACCTATCGCCGTAAGGTTGAAGAAGCCATCGCTTCTGGCGACAAGGCCGCTGCTACCGCCGCTGTCTCCGTTTATGCTTCCAAGCTCGACAAGGCTGCTAAGAAGGGCGTCATCAAGAGCAACGCTGCGGATCGTAAAAAATCCCGCACCGCCATCGCCGTCGCCAAGCTCGCCTAAGTCGCTTCAACGCGTTTGCGAAAATGACAAGACAAAGTGCACCCCTCGTGCGCTTTGTCTTTTTTTACTCTTTTACCATCCCCGAAACAAAAAAATACACAAAATCCCTCTCAAAAAAACCCTCCTTTTTCACCGTTTTTTAGCACCCTCGCAAAAGCCTTTAAATACAGGCTTCTAGAAATCGCCCATTTTGAAGTTCAAAGTCGCCCTTTTTGAACTTCAAAATGGGCGACTTTGAACTTTCACTTCGGCAGACTTCTAAAATAAGACCATCCCTCCCTCAAAAAAATAAGAATCCACTCTATCATTTAACGCCTCAAAAAAACAGTTGCATTTTTATATTAATATATGGTATATTATTCGTTCCTTTACTCCGCGTGGAGAAAGGATTGTTCAACAACCCCCGGTCGCTTAACCACCGTTGGTGAAAAGGCCCATATAAAGCCTGATGAAAACACCAAGGAGCGCGTCCGGTCTAACAGAAAGATAAAGCCACATGGCTATTCGCAAACCTCAGAAGGCGATCGAAAAAACCGGCGCCCGTTATGAAGAACTCCTCGCAGCCCTTGAACAGCAAAACAGCGTCCCCGCACCTGGTGCTATCGTTAAGGGTACGGTCACTGGTAAGCGTGGCAACGAAGTCCTCGTTGACATCGGCTGCAAGTCCGTCGGTTCTGTTAACGCCAATGAGTTTGATAACATCGACGCAGTGAAAGCTGGCGATCAGTTTGACGTCCTCCTCATCGAGCTCGAAGGCGCCAACGGCATGGTCGTCGTCTCCAAGCGTCAAGCTGATGACAAGATCCGCTGGGAAACCATCCTCGCGAAGTACAAAGAAGGTGACATCGTCTCCGGTATCATCAAGAGCAAAGTCCGTGGCGGCATGATCGTCGCTGTTGACGGCGTTGATGCATTCCTCCCTGGTAGCCAGGTTGATGTCAACCCCTCCCGCGATTTGGACATCTACATCACTGACACCGCTCAGGACTTCAAGATCATCAAGATCTCTGATGAACGTCGCAACATCATCGTTTCCCGTCGCGAACTCCTCGAAACCCAGATGGCTGAAAAGCGTCGCGGTCTCCTCGAAACCCTCGCTAAGGGTCAGATCGTTAAGGGTAAGGTCAAGAACATCACCGATTTCGGTGCATTCGTCGACCTCGATGGTATGGATGGTCTCCTCCACATCACCGATATGTCCTGGGGCCGCATCAAGCACCCGTCCGAAATCCTCAAGAACGGTCAGGAACTCGATGTCATGATCCTCGATGTCGATTTGGAACGCGAACGCGTCTCCCTCGGCCTCAAGCAGGCTCAGACCAATCCTTGGGAAGATATCGAAGCTCGCTATCCCGTTGGTTCCCGCCTCCGTGGCAAAGTTGTCAACCTCGCCCCCTACGGTGCGTTTGTTGAACTCGAACCCGGCATTGAAGGCCTCGTCCACGTCTCCGAATTCTCCTGGACCAAGCGCATCGCTCGCGCTTCTGACATCCTCGAAATCGGTCAGGAAGTTGACGTTGTCGTCCTCAACATCGATTCTCAGAATCAGAAGATCGCCCTCGGCATCCGTCAGACCGAAGCCAATCCTTGGGATACCGTCCAAGATCGTTATCCTGTCGGTTCTCGCATCTCTGGCAAGGTCCGCAACTTCACCACTTACGGTGCATTCATCGAAATGGAAGAAGGCATTGACGGCATGATTCACGTCTCCGACATGTCCTGGACTCGCAAGATCAACCACCCCTCCGAAGTCCTTCAGAAGGGTCAGCCTGTTGAAGCCGTCGTTCTCGAAATCGACGTTGCCAACCAGCGCATCTCCCTCGGCCTCAAGCAGGCTCAGACCGATCCTTGGAGCTCCATCGCCTCCACCTATCAGATCGGCCAGATC
Source organism: bacterium (assembly GCA_030535915.1). Taxonomy (GTDB): domain Bacteria; phylum Verrucomicrobiota; class Kiritimatiellia; order RFP12; family DVOR01; genus Spyradenecus. The sequence continues at coordinate 509 of JAUNQZ010000042.1, read as the reverse complement.
GTTAAGGGTAAGGTCTCCAAGATTGCTTCCTTCGGTGCTTTCGTTGAACTCGAAGACGGCGTTGATGGCCTCGTGCACATCTCCCAGATCTCCGATCAGCACATCGAAAAGGTCAAGGACGCTCTCAAGGTCGGCCAAGAAGTCGAAGCTCGCATCGTCAAGATTGATCGCGACGAACGCCGCATCGGCCTCTCCATCAAGGCTGTCGGTATGGACGAAGCAGAAGTTGCTCGCCTCACCGCTGAAGCTGAAGAAGAACCCGCAGATGCAGCAAATGCAGCACTCGGTTCCTTCGCTAATGCCTTCGAAGAAGCTTTCGCTTCCTCTGAAGAATGGCAGCCCGGCCAGAACTAATCGCCACGCGATTATGTCTTCGAAAAGGCTCGCTTCACGGCGAGCCTTTTCTTTTTTATCTTTCTCCCCTAAATCCTAGATGTTTAAAAATAACCACGGGTTGTAAATTGCAAGCAAAATTACGCAGTGACTGGGGGAACAGTTGTCGAATTCTC
>JAUNQZ010000136.1 GCA_030535915.1 bacterium | reverse complement strand
TCAAACTTTTGGAGATGCTCGCCAAAAGTTGCAGCTTGTGTTATAATAAAGGGACTTGAATGTCGTCGCTCTGTAATTTATGTTACGCGCCGATGGAGTCTAATTGCATTTTTGTTGAGGCATCTTATGCCACGCTGGTTATTTGAAAGAATAAAGTTGCACATCTAATAAAGAGAGGAATATTATGTTTAAACATTTTCTTTTGATTGTTAGCTCATGTTTTGGGCTCACATCGCTTTATGCAAATTCAATGACAGCTGTTGAGACATCGCTTCCGCATGCACCAGAAGCTGTTGCGCGTCCTTTCTATGGTTGGGTCAATGGTAAATTTATTGTTGCCGGTGGCTCAATGCACGATGGCAAAGTGAAGACTTATTCAAAAACGATTTCTGTTTTTGATGCGAAAACAAAAACATGGGAAACACTCTCCGCGAAATTACCGCAAGCCGTTGCAGAGGGTGGTTGTGCAACAATTGATATTGGAACAGAGTTAAAAAAAGACATTCGCTTACTTTGTGTAGGTGGCGTTACAGCGACAAATCCAACAGGTGAGGCATTTCTTCTTAATGAAAAAGGCGAAATTACAAAACTTCCCAAATTTCCACATGGCACACTTTCTATGACTGCTGCGACACCATGGGAAAAGGGTGTTGCATTTGTTGGAGGTAAACTTAATGGCGTCGCGACCAATCGAGTTTTTACTTTAACGCCTAAATATGAGACGATTAATGATGATAAGGCTACATTAACATGGACATGGGCTGAATTGCCTGAATTACCAGGTCCTGCTCGTAGTCAAGCTGTTGCAGCAACACAAAATGGTGATCAAAAAAATAAAGAACTTTGTGTTTTTGGTGGTACAACCTTAGATGCAACAGATGGTAAAGAAAAAGCCCTTATGGATGGGTGGGCCTATGTTAAAGGATTTGATGGTAAATGGGCATGGCGTGAAATTCCTGCAGCTCCATGTGCTACAATTGGAGCAAATTTACTTTCTATTGGCGACCAACATATGATACTTATTGGTGGCTATAATGGTGAAGTGTGGAATGCTGCCAATCGTATGTCAAAAGATGCATGGACGGTTTGTCTTAATACCCCATCTTATGACTTTAAGTGGAATCGAAAACTTTATGTTTACCATGTTGTGACTCGCCAATGGGTGCCTTATGGTCAACTTGCGAAGGATACACAGCCTCGCTGTGGTGCAGCTGCAGGAGTCTATAAACCCGATGGCGCTCAGGGCGATCAAATCTTTATTATTGGTGGAGAAGTCCGACCCGCCAAGCGAACGAATGCCGCACTAAATATTGCCTTTAAGCGTGAAGGATGGCGTTTTGGCGCTTGGAGTTGGGGCGTCATTGTCGTTTTCTTCCTTGGGATGGTTGCTATGGGGGTTTACTTTGCGTTAAAACCCAAATCGGCAGATGATTATTTCCGTGGCGGTGGTCGTGTGCCATGGTATGTCGCGGGGATGTCTATTTATGCCACAATGTTGAGTTCGATTACCTTCATTTCAATTCCCACGATGACTTACATTAGTGACTGGCGTTACTTCCCCATGGCACTCTGTATTTTAGGATTGGCTCCGATTGCAATTTTCTTCTATTTACCCTTCTTTTGTCGTCTCAAGATTACGAGTGCGTATGAATATCTTGAAAAGCGGTTTAATGTAGGCGTTCGACTTTTCGGTGCGACTGTTTTTAATATCTTTATGATTTGTCGTGTTGCGGTTGTGACCTTACTACCCGCAATTGCACTAAACTCTGTTACAGGCATGCCGATTTGGTTGGCGATTCTTTTATGTGGCGTCGCAACGATTATATATTGTTTCTTCGGTGGCGTTGAGGCTGTTATTTGGAGTGACTTCGTTCAAGGGCTTATTCTTTTGGGCGGTGCTATTCTTGTGATGATTTCATTGATTTGGACATCTGGCGGTGTAAGTGAATTTGTTACCGTTGCTGATGGTGCAAGTAAATTTAAGACATGGGACTTCCGCTTCTTGTTTAATCAACCAGTCTTCTGGGTTGTGATGATTATGGGGCTCGTCTCTAATTTAAATAGCTACACCGCCGACCAATGTGTTGTGCAACGCTATATCACAACACCTGACGAAGGTGCTGCTCGTCGTTCGATTTGGTTTAATGGTATCCTTTCCGTGATTTCTTCGATAATTTTCTATCTTATTGGCACAGCGCTTTACACGCACTATGTAAAACATCCGGAATTGATGGATATTACAATGCCTAAGAGTGACTCCATTTTCCCCACCTTTATGGCTATTGAATTGCATCCTGTTTTCTCAGGATTAATTGTAGCAGCCATTTTTGCAGCAACGATCTCAACGCTTTCGACCAATCTTAATAGCTCTGCGACATCTATTGTGACAGACTTTGTCGCGCGCTTTAAAAAGAATATGTCAAGCGAAGCACAAGTTAAATGTGGTAGTTGGTGCGTTGCATTTGTGGGTGTGTTTGGTGTTGTTGCTGCATTGATTCTCTCCACTTTAGAGACTCGTTCGCTTTTTGACACCTTCCAGAACTTTATTGGCACATTAACGGGAGGACTTTCAGCCCTTTTCCTTCTTGGAATTTTCATGCCGCGTGTGAGTGGGAAAGTCGCCATTCTTGCTTTGATTGTTAACTATTTGATTAGTTTGCTCTTGCCAGTTTTTGTTTCGGATGCTTATCTCCATACATTTACTTATGGAGGTATCGCGTTAGTTGGGTGTATTATTGTTGCCGTTATTGGTGCGTTTATCCTTCCAAATACGCGTGATACAACAGGATTAACTCATTTCTCTCGCCCTCAAGCAAAGGAAGAATAAAAGATGAAAAAAATAGTAGTGTTACTTCTTCTTTTAGTATTTGCGTGTCCACTTTTTGCAATAAAAGATGATGCAACAAATCCAATTTCGGTAGGTATGCTCTTTGATCATCCAACATACATTGTTGGCGAAGAGATTCCTATCCATGTAATGATTCGCAATAATACTCCGT
>JAUNQZ010000135.1 GCA_030535915.1 bacterium | reverse complement strand
GGGAGGTCTGCTCCTAATGCACGAAAGACATTTGCACGCGCTAAGAGATAATCTGAATAGCCTACACGGACACTGCTGAGTTTCTTTTGGATATATGAAATTGGGACAGGCGTGCGATTGGTTTTGATTACAATTTCACGCGACCGAGAGGATTCTGATGTTAGTGTTTTTGTTGATCGAACAACAAAAATATTGATTGATTCAGGCTTCTCATTGATGCTTAATCGTTGTGTAAGATGTTTGATAATCATCAATGTGTGCGGATCCGCACCGGGGTGAGGGATAATCTTACCATTAAGAAAGGTTGCTCCAGGCACGGCCATACGACGGTCATTAAAATCAACCATCGTTTGCCGGGGTCTCATTTTTGTGTCATCAACGAGCAAATCATAGAGCTCATCAATCATCTCTGAGGAAGCCATTGTGGCATACGCAGGTTTAATTAATAGGCATTTGAAGAAACGCTGTAAGGCGATGAATGCATCAATCAAATCTTTATGCGTAAGTTGGTTTGCACGAACCCCTGCGAGTAGAATGGTGAGAGGGGCGATGAGATAGACTTCCGCATCTTCACGTTTTACACCAAGGAATTCTATTGCGTGGTGATTTGCTTTTGGGCGACACATTGCAGAGAGCGCTTTGCCGCGTGGGACACCAACCCATTCTTGCAGGCACATCAAGGCGATATTTTTATCTTTTTTGGAAAGCGCGACAATGGTTGAAAATTCTTCGTATGAGAGCCAATGAATACCTCGCACACTTACATAATAGCGTGCGGCAGATTCGGCTTGTTGCCATGCATGAGCAATGGTTTCTCGTTTTTCTTCTGTGGAATAGACTTTGGGACGAACACGCCATAGCAATCCATGTGCTTCTGTATATTTGAGAATTTCTGGCGTGCGTTCATAAAAGCGACATTGATGAAGGTCTAAGCCTATTGATTGGAGCCAATTGTCGGCTTCAATTAAGAGGTTGAAATCAGCATCTCTTTGATAGAGTTCAAGGCCTTTTTTAGAACGATTAATATAGATGACACGATGAAGTAGCGTCTCAGAACGTTTATTGGAGGGAATATTACATAAATCTTTTCCAAAAAGTCCCGAGAAAAGAGGCGTAAGAAGGGTGCTGAAATTTCCTTCGCAAATTGCAAAAAACCAACCTTTATTGCCGATGCACAAATCGGATTGTTTCATCACAATCGCGGGATAACGTCGTGCACGGCGATAGGCAATCCCCCGAGAAGGGAATAAATAGAGATTTTTTTGATAGCGATAACAGGCAAGTGGGATTTTCCCACGAGGTGTTTCGATTGACAATGTTTTTAATAGTGTACCCTCAGCTTGGATACATTTAAAAATCTCTTCTAAAGAACTCACTTGCTTCATAGCATTTAGTTTATCATAGAAAAGGGGGAAAAAGCAAGTTAAAAGCAGTTTAAATGATTTATTGTTTCTCAAAAAGAGGCTAGGAGCTTGTCGCACGAACGATTACTGGACCAAAAATCGGTCTAAAAGGCCTAAAACCTTCAGCTTTTTCAGTCATTTACCGCGGTAAACTCCCTTAAAAGTGTTTTTTAAATAGAGGGTTTTGTAGAAGACCCAGTCTATGGATAAACGTCTGCATTTATCCTCGGTTTTGGTCTTTACCGTAACTTCGCGCAACAGCCTCCTAGGGAACACTAGAACAAAGGGTTGTGGAAAGTATTTAAAGTTACTCGATTAGGGCTGTGGTGTAGCCTGATCTTCGTCGATCCAACCCCCTCCTAATGAACGATAGAGAGTGATAAGATGCGCAAAAATATTGGCACGATGAATGACAATATTCTCTTGTGCAACGAGGAGGTTGGCTTGTTGGGTTAAGACATCCTCAATGTCAGCTTCGCCCAAATCGTAACGTCGACTTGCAACATCAAGCGCTTTTGCCGTTGCATTCGCGGCGATGGAGAGGTCATCATGGCGGCTCATTTCATTGAGACACGCGTGCCATGTTGTTTCTGTTTCTTGGTAGGCTTGAAGAACGACATTTTTATATTCTGCGATGGTCGCATTGAGGGTGGCCTCTTGTGCATCTATACGTTTTTGCCAATATCCAAAATCAAATAGATTCCATGAGATGGAAGGGCCAAAAGAAATGGATTTTGTATAGTTATCCCAAGGGGTTAAGTCAGGAGAGGAGAGACCCATTGTTCCCGAAAGAAAAAATTTAGGATAGAGGTCCGCGGTCGCAACGCCTACAGCTGCGGTTTGCTCATGGATGGCGGCTTCGGCGGCACGAATATCTGCGCGTCGACGAAGTATTTCATTGGAATTTGTACGCGGTAATTGAGAGGGCTCAACCATCTTATCGGTCGTTGCTTCAATGAGCGCCTGAGAGGCATAGGGGAGGTTCCCCGTGAGCCAATCGATTCGAAGTTGTGCTGCGCGTAAATTTTGTTTGAGTGTTGGAATTGTCGCGCGTGTACGTGCGACTTGTGCTTCGGATGAATAATAGTCATACGGCGGAATGTCGCCATTGTCAACTTTCATCTTTGTGCGATTGGTGCTTCGCTCTTGAAGTGCGAGATTGCGCTCTGCAATACAAACTTGTGCGGCATAGCGACGAACATCGACATAGGCGGTGGCAATTTCTGCAGCGAGTGAAACGCGAAGGTCTTGCAAGGTGTAGGCGAGGTGTTCTTCGCGTGCTATTGCTTGCTCAACACTTCGACGAACACCTCCAAAGATATCCAGCTCCCATCGTGCATTGATAGAACCTCCGATGCGCTCATTCCAACCTTTTGTCTCTAACGCGCCATCCCAGCCACGGCTCCAAGTATAAGAACCATCAGCTGTGAAGGTGGGATAGTAATTTGATTCGGATCCCTCACGAGAAGCGCGCGCGGCGCGGAGACGCTCTAACGCAGCATCAATCGTTGGGGAGTGTTCAAGGCCTTTTGTGATGAGCTCTGAAAGAACTGGATCTTGAAATTGTTCCCACCACTTTAAAAGGGTTGTAATCTCCGAGTCCTCTCCAACGAGAATGGGATGAGGCAGTGTAGGCGCTTCGGGGGGTTGGTAG
>JAUNQZ010000134.1 GCA_030535915.1 bacterium | reverse complement strand
TGGATTTGAATCAAATTGAAATGAGAGGGAGTGAATGTCTTTGGGAAAGGAGGGGGTAAAAGGGGATAAGAAGGCGTGTAAAAGAGGAGTAAAGAAGCGCTTAGAGGTACACGTGGAGGATGAATGAGTTCATCAAAACGAGTATTAAAAAGAGCGATACCCGTGTGCGAGCATCTGTCTCGCAAAGTTAAGATAAAGACCCAAAAGATAAAAGGAGGTATACCTATGTGCGAGGAGCCTGTCGTGCGAAGTTACGGCGAAGACCAAAACCGAGGATAAAAGGGTTAAAAGCAACACTTTTGAAGGAGTTTGCCAGGGTGAATGACTGAAAAGCGGAAGTTTTTAGGACTTTTAGATTGTTTTTGATCCAAGAAACTTTCGTGCGACAGGCTTCTGGGATGATTAATTCCTAAAAAAGCTAGGATAAGGTTAATCAATAAATTAATCTAGTTTTTTACTCACTTTTTTGATATACTATTAAGTAGTTTAACTGCGGAGAATCAAAATGAAAAAAACTGCAATCCTTATTCTTCTTACTGCCGCTATCGCCTCTTTGACAACTTTTTGGGTTCTCAAAGGTGTTTATGCGGATGACGCAATTGATAATAAAGCTGAACTTAACACCGCGATGGCAAAGGAAAAGACCAATATCGCTGCGGCAGAAACACTTTATCGTGAAATTTTGAAGAAAAATCCTGGTAACGCGACTGCGCACTTCCGCCTTGGGCTCCTATTACACAATCATCGCAAGGATTATTTAGGTGCAATCCATCATTATATGGCATATCTTGATATCCTTCCTGAGAGCGATTTAAGTGCTAGCGTTAAACTCCAACTTGAGTCCGCTAAAGCAGACCTTCGCGCACAATGGCTCGCAAGTGATATTGAACGCACGCAAGCAAACCTCATCGCAGAACGTGATGCGATTAAAGCTGATTGCGCAGAATTGCGAAATGAAAATAATCGTCTAAAAGATGCATTAGCCGACAAGGACCAAACGATTAAGGAACTTACGCGTCGAATTGAAAACTTGCAACTTATGGTTGAAGAAATGAAGTCCATTGATGTTGAACTTCCAAAGACTCCTTCGTATGATTTTGAAGCAATCAAAGATGTCTCCATTGAGACTGAAACTGAAGACCCTATGGAAGACATTGACGCCATTCGTGCATTGGCAGAATCCATGGTCAATGAAGAAGATGGTGGACAATCAAAAATCAATGAAGCCACGCGTTTAGCGGTTGAAGGCAAAGCGGATACACAAAACGTTGTAGCCACGCCGACACCAGGTAAGAAATATGTTGTTCGTCCTAATGAAAACTTCTATTCTATTTCTCGTGATGCGTATGGTACGTCTGCAAAATGGAAAGACATTCGTGAAGCAAATCGTGGTCCAACAAACCCCAATGATCGCCTCCTCGTAGGTGAAGTCATTTTCATTCCAAATTTGTAAACTTTTATGTTTCATTTTCTAAAACGACATAAAATTTCATTTCATCGCCCCGATCGAGATACATTTCATCTTGATACAAGCGATGTTAGTGAAGGTGTGTCGTTTTTAGGAGGTGGACGCCATAAAGATGCATTCTCTCGCTATATTGCAGCTGGAGGCACGCGTGATTCACGCGACTCAAAAGGGATTGAACAGCTCCTCATTCGTTCGCGTTTTCGATTTGCCATTACATTAACACTCCTTGTCATTATCTGGATATTAGGAACCGTTTTATGACCTCGCCTGAACCTTTTGCAACGCCCGCCTTTGTCATTGATACTCTCGCACTTCAACGCAACGCGATGATTCTAACAGAGGTTGCACAGCGTTCAGGGGCTCACATGCTTTTAGCCTTAAAGGCTTTTTCTACAACCGCAGCCTTTCCTTACATGAAAGCCGAAGGAACATGTGCAAGTAGTGTACATGAGGCTCGCCTTGGGATGGAATGCTTTGGCGGGGAACAGCATGCCTTTGCAGCTGCGTTTTCTATCGCAGATATGAATGCATTGCTCGATTTAGGCATTCATCATATTACGCTAAACTCCTTTGCGCAATTACGACAATGGCAAAAGCTTGCAGCCAATCATCCCAATGGAGCGAAGGTTCAAGTTGGGTTACGCATTAATCCTGAACATTCCGAAGGACAAGTGCCCATCTACGATCCTTGTGCACCACATTCTCGTTTAGGCATTAAACGAGATGCCTTCGATGGCGAAGACCTTACAGGCGTTACAGGGTTGCATTGCCATAATCTTTGCGAACAAAATTCGGATTGCTTCGCTCGTACCTTAGTCGCGATTGAAGAAAAATTTGGCGATCTCTTACCACAGATTCAATGGTTTAATTTTGGCGGGGGTCATCACATTACGCGTGAGGACTATGATCGAACATTACTTATCCAAACATTGCAAGCTTTTCATCAACGCTATCCACATATCAAAATGTATCTTGAACCTGGGGAAGCACATGTTCTCAATGCAGGAACATTCGTTGCAACGGTGCTTGATATCGTAGATAACGCAGGTCCCATCGCTATTCTTGATGCCTCTGCAGCTTGCCATACCCCCGATGTTATTGAAATGCCCTATCGCCCTCGAGCATTTATTGATCATCATTGGTCTGGGGAAGCCACTCCGACAACATCAGCATTGTGTGCAGGTGAAGCCAATCAAAAATCCTATACCGTCCGTCTTACTGGACCTAGTTGCCTCGCAGGTGACATCTTTGGGGATTATTCGTTTGATCGACCGCTTCACGTTGGTGATCGTATTATTTTTGAAGATATGGCACTCTACACAATGGTTAAAACAAATACCTTCAATGGTATCGCATTGCCAGACATTCTTTTACGAACAAATCCAAATGTTTATACGCGCGTAAAACATTTTGGATATGAAGATTTCCGTTCTCGCCTTTGATAGAGGAGAATCATCATGAACATACTAAAAACATCTTTCTTCGTATGCCTTTCCTTTTTCCTCTCAGTGAAATGTTTTGCACTTTCAGCAGATCTTGAAATTTTTTCTACAACCTTGAGCCCTGTCAATCATGCTTATGGTCGCTCGCTTTCTGCAGAAGAC
>JAUNQZ010000041.1 GCA_030535915.1 bacterium | reverse complement strand
GCGACTTTGAAGCTCAAAAAGGGCGACTTTGAAGTTCAATATCGCCCATTTTGCTCTTGCGTTTCATTGGACTTCAAAAGAGGGAGTGTAGTTTCGCTTGTTTAAAAAGTATTTTCAAGGGTTGCGAAGGCGTCTTTTTTATGTTATTATAATAGGTAACTATTTTTTATTTAAAAACTGTTTTTGAATAGTTCTGCTAATCGTATTGGCAGAAAGGATTAAAGATGGCTGAAGAGCATAATTCTAAGGGGCGTAGTCTTTACTACCATCGTTACTCTCCGCTTGCATCAAGTGGGAGTGGACCGACCTATGGAGTGCCGGCGTATGGTGGCTCTCCCATGGGTGGAGCTTATGGCGGCGCTTATGGCAGTGCCTACGGTGCTCCCACGATGGAAGAACCTGGCTCAATGAGCATTGGTCGTATTTTCCGCGTGTGCGCTGCACACTGGATGACGATTTTTGTCTTCTTGATTTTGGGCTTGATGGGTTCATTCGTAATTTTCCAATTGCTTCCCGAACGCTATGAAGCTGAAGGCCACTACGAAATGTTCGTCCAAGGCCGCACCTTGGTTGAAGGTCGCGTTTATGCTGAAGAATACGGCTCGGCGGGTGGTGGTGCAACCCCGTTGAAGGAAGTCTTCAATACCCGTCGCGAATTGTTCAATACGCAATCCGTGCGTAAAGAAGTGATTGACCAATATCGCACAGCTTATCCTACTCCCGCGGTCTCCTATGAGGAAGTCGAGCGTTGTCTTAAAGAAGATGTTTCGATGGAACTCTTGCCGATGTCTCGCCTTGTGCTTGTTACCGTTGAGGCTGGCGATCCGCGAATGGCGGCAAACTTGACCAATGTTTACATGGATGTGTGCCGTAAGCGTATGGAATCGCTCAATAAGCAACAAGCGGATACGGCTGTGGCTTGGTTGACAACAATGGTGGACCAAGAAGCCGCCGCATTGAAGGCTTTGGAAGATCAACTCCTTGAATTGCGTAAGACCTTGGAGTTGGACTCTAAGCATCGTGAACGCGATAATTTGCTCGGTAATGTAACTGCACTTGATGGGCGTTATATTGAATTGGGCGCTGCGATTGTCAATGCAACGGAATTGATGCAGGCATTGGAAATCGTGAAGGATGACCCTTTGAGTTTTGGTACGTTGCCGGAATCTATTCCACGATCGGCTGAAATTGCAGAGACGTATCAGCGCTGGCAAACGGCGGTTACGGAAAAGATGACCCTCTTGACCCGTATGACCGAGAGCCACCCCGATGTGAAGCAAAAAATTCGCGAAGAAGAAGTCTATCGTGAACAATTCGCCGAAACCGCAAAGCGTGCGTATGATACGGGTAAATCGCAGCTCGAATTATTACGTCGTGAACGTGAACTTATCGGTACAGAAGCGATTGAAAAGCGTTCCCGTTTGATTGTCTTAGACGCACAAATCATTGATGCTGAAATGAAAATTCAGCAGTTGGAACGCGACCGTGAAATGGCGGTTGAGAAAATTGCGACCTTGCGTCAACGTGAACGTGTTGCTCGTATGAAGGCGGATGAAAATGCAGCTACGATTGAAATCGTTCGCGACGCATTACCGCCTGAAGAACAGTCCAGCCCGAATCCTTACATTGTCTTCCCCGCAGGTATTGCGATTGGCTTGATTATTGGTGTTGTGTTTGTTCTCTTGTTGGACCATATGGAAGACAAGCTCGTCGGAGTCTCCGATATCGAACAGCGTCTCCGCTTGAAGGCGCTCGCCGTCTTCCCGCACTTGCGTCGTAAACAGCGTGCACAAGTGGCTTTGACCATGCACGATGCTCCGTTCTCACAGTATGCAGAATCAATGGCGGGTTTGCGTAACTTGTTGGACTCGCCGCGTTACCACGATTTGACGCGAGTGATTCTCTGCATGTCCACACAACCTGCAGAAGGTAAAACATGTACGTCTACGAACCTCGCTGTTGCGTATGCACAGTCGGGTCAACGCACGTTGTTGGTGGACTTTGACATGCGTCGTCCGCGTTTGGCGGCTATCTTTGGTCGTACAAATGATCATTTCCCGTCGTTGCCGCACATTTTGGCACGTAATGACCGAGCACTCTTTGACACCTTACCGCAAGAAACGCAAGTGCCGAACTTGCATGTTGTGATGTCGCGTGCTTCAAGCTCGATCAGTCCCTCTGTCTTGATGGGTACGAATGTCATTACGGAATTCTTCGATTGGGCGCGTGCAAATTACGATCATATTATTATTGACTCGCCGCCGTTCGGCTTGGTGGGTGACGTTATCGTGTTGGCGAACCTCGTGGATGCCGTGCTTCTCGTGGCGACACCAGATAAGACCCGCTTTGGACCGATTCAGTTCGCTGCGCGTCGTTTGACGGAAGTCGGCGCTCGTATTCTCGGTGTTGTGGTGAACAATGTTGACTTCGGTCGTTGGGCTGGTTTCGGCAAGTACGAAACGCGTTATGGTTATGCAACCGCAACCTACGTCCCGCGTGAAAAGCGTAAGGACACCCCGGAAGAATTGAAGAAGGCTGTCTTCACTGTGGATGCAACAACGGCTCCTACTGCAACAACCGTCGTTGCGGATACACCTGATGCAGATGAAGCGTTCTCATCCACGCCGGAAGATCGACCCGTAGAGGATAGCCTCGCCTCGGATGATGATTAATCATCCAATCTTAAAAAGAGCGTGCCAATGAAGCACGCTCTTTTTTAAACAACAACGCGTTTTATTTTGGAGATTATAGCGTGCGTCCAAATCGCAAAACCTTCCCCGTAAATCTTCTCTTAGAAGGTCAAACCGTCCTCGTCGTTGGGGGTGGGCGTGTTGGTTTGCGAAAGACGCGTTCGTTACTTGAGTCGGGCGCATGCGTTCGCCTCGTTTGTCCCATCGCTTTAAAAGAGTTTGAGACCCTCCCCATTACTTGGTTGGAAAAGTCCTTTTCGGAGGAAGATTTAGAGGGTTGTGCACTTGCGATTGCTTGTACGGATGATAAGTTTGTCAATCGTCAAATTCTTGCGGTGGCACGCGAGAAGCAGATTCCTTGTTGTTGTGCCGATGGGAATTGGGCCGAGGGTGACTTTATCGTGCCGGCGATGTTTCGAACAGAAGAGGCCGTGGTATCGGTTTCAACGAATGGTCGCAGTTGTCGATCGGCAAAAGAGACGAAGGAAATTCTCTTCCGTTTCATGACGCAAACCTCTCCTGGCGTTCTCTTTGTGCATGGAATCAATGCGGCACAGTCAATGCCGTTCACACCAGAAGCTCTCTCGCATCGATTGGCATTTTTGAATGGTCTCTACGAGTGGACATTTTTAACAACGTGTCACCGTACGGCGTTTATTGCTTGGGCAACCCCCGCGTTGATTGAAAGTGGTCTCTTAACGCACATCTTTCATTTCCCAAGAACCGCTTACACCTATACTGATCAAGCCGCCATGCGACATTTGACTTTCTTGCTTGCGGGGATTGAATCTCGCATGATTGGAGAGTTTCATATTGTCGGTCAAGTGCGTGATGCTTTTGACCTTGCGCGTGCAAATGGGTGGGCGCGTACAGCCTTGCCCAATGTCTACGCAGAGGCGTTGCGTTGTTCTCAACACTTACGAGAAGTGATAGAACCGCACCTCCCGAAGATTGAAGTTGAAGCGCTCGCATTAGAGGGGCTTTCGGGTCGAGTGGTGATTGCGGGTACGGGTCGTCTTGGTGCCGCCACTGCACGACAGGCTCGAGCGATGGGACTTGAGGTTACGTTGCTTTATCACGCGCATCCTTTAGAGGGGGATTGGGACTGTCGTCCGCTTACAGAATGGCGTGCTGCGTTGTCGGGTGCTTCGGCGTTGATTTCGGCGCTTACTGTAGAGACGCCTTATTTCAACGCAAATGAAATTGCGATTCCAATGATTGACCTTGGCGCGCCCCGAAATATTGCGGGAGAAACGAATGTGCGTGACCTTGACGTCTTGCGTGGAGAATACCTTGAGCGGACGGGTTCGGTTCAACAGATTCGTGAACTTGCACGGATTGCTTATGATGCGGAGGTGAAGCATGACTAAGACGACCTTTCGCATTGGTGCGCGTGATTCAGAACTTTCGATTTTACAAGCTCAAACAGCGCTTGCGCGTATGACAGAAGTGTCGGGTTGTACCTTTGAACTCATCCCTTTTTCATCGCCTGGCGATCGTGACCAAACGACGGATTTAAGATTTTCTGCAGGTGATTTCTTTACCCGTGATCTCGATGAAGCTTTGCTCAAGGGTGAAATTGACGCTGCGATTCATTCGGCGAAAGATCTCCCGCCCGAAGGCTGCCGTGAAGGCATTGATTGGTTTTGGCTCCCTTGGCGAGAAGACCCTCGTGATTGTCTCGTCTCGCGGTGTGAACATCCCAAACGCATCGGTGTGAGTAGTGAACGTCGTATCGCGTGGGTAAAGAAGCATCTTCCTGAGGCTGACTGCATTCCTTTGCGAGGAACAATCCCTGCGCGTATCGCGAAGCTCGATGCGGGTGAATATGATGCTATTCTTGTTGCAGCGGCGGCGTTACATCGCCTTAAGATGAGTGAACGCATCACACACTACATTTCGTTGGATGATCTTCCGCCACCTCCTGGACAAGGGGTGCTTGCCGTGACGTTTCGTCGGGCGGATGAAGAGCTTCAATCCCTTCGTAATTTGTGGATGAAGGCGGTTCGCTTCATTGGTGCGGGTGTCGGCGCTGCAGAGTTGTGTACCCTCGCGGGTCAACGCGAACTCCAACAGGCGGAGGTTGTTATCTATGATGCATTGATGGATGCGACATTGTTGGAAGAAGCACCTCAAGCTGAAAAGATATATGTTGGCAAGCGGAGTGGGGCGCATTCGATGTCTCAAGCCGAGATTACAGCGCTGATTGAAACGCACGTTCGTCGAGGTCTACGCGTTGTTCGCCTCAAGGGTGGAGACCCGGGTCTCTTTGGTCGCCTTGCAGAGGAAACAACACCCCTCGCAAAGGATGGCTTGCCTTTCCGCGTATGGCCAGGGGTTTCGGCATTGACAGCAGCAACGACACCCACAGGATTGCTTCTCACGCTGCGTGGAGAGAGTTGTGGGTTTTCGGTGGAAACACCGCGAAGCACAGGCCACGAAAAGAATGCGGTCTACTTCATGGCGTTAGGCTTGGCAGAAACACTTGCTCAACGCTATGCCCCTGAGACGCCGTGTGCGATTGTTTATGATGCGGGCGCTCCACAACAAGAAGTGTTGCGAATGACCGTTGCGACATTGAAAAACCAACCTTCCGAACGCCCCGGATTGCTGATTGTAGGACCCGCCGCAACGCGTGCATTCCCCTTCGCAGGTCCTCTTGCAGGAAAGAAAATTTGGATTACGGGGAGTCCATCGGTCGCAGTCAAAGCGTATACAGCAATTACAGATTTAGGTGGACATCCTATCGTTTCGCCACTCGTTCGCTTTACGCCTACACAACGGATTAAAATTCGTCCAAGCAAGGGTTACAATTTGTTGGTTTGCACCTCGCCGACGGCGGCGAAATTCTTCTTTAGCGAAATGGTTTCTCCCATTGTCTATATGCCCAAGAAGGTCGCTGTTACAGGCCCTGGTACGGCGACGTGTTTCGAACCCTATCACATTGATTGCGTGTGCCCAGAAAAAGACTTCTCGGCGAAGGGACTTCTCGCAACCCTTCCTGAAGACCTCAAGGGCGTCAAAATTCTTCGTGTTCGTAGCGAAGAGGCGGGACCTGCTTTAGCCGAAGCATTGCGTGAACGCGGCGCTAAGGTGAAGGACTTGCCATTCTATAAGACGGAGTCGATTGAACATCCTGTGATTCCAACGCATGATGTGGTTTTCCTTGCATCGTCATCTGCAGCTAAAGCATGGCTTGCAAGTGATGCACCTAAGACGGTTACAACGATTGCAATGGGAGAACCTACAGCAAAGGCTTTACGTGCCGGCGGGATAGATCCCACCTTTGTGGCGAAGGTCTCCGACGTGGCTTCTCTTTTTCAAGCGTATGCAGCGGAGGTGACGCGTGGATAATCGTTATGAAACCATTGCTGCAATTGCAACGGCTCCGGGCCTCGGAGGTGTTGCCATTCTTCGTCTCAGTGGACCTGAAGCGTATGTGATTGCGGATGGCATTACGCGTTTAAAAACACCACCCAGCCAACGCACTGCAAATACCTTTGTTCATACGTCGCTCTACGCTGCAGATGGCGCCGTGTTGGATGATGCGTTGGTTCTCTTTTTCCGTGCGCCTCGCAGTTATACGGGAGAGGACACGGTGGAGTTCCAAACCCATGGTGGTGCGGTGGTTGCTCAACAGGTCTTAGAACGTCTCTATCAGTTGGGGGCGCGTCCTGCAGGTCCGGGCGAATTTACCCGTCGCGCATTTCTCAATGGTCGACTTGATCTCACGCAGGCGGAAGCAGTTGCAGATGTGATTGCGGCGCGTACACCGCGTGCTGAGCGTGCGGCGCGAGCCAATCTCCAAGGACGCCTCGGTGCAGCGTTGGAACCGCTCTATGAGGACACGCTTCGACTCTCTGTGGAAACAGAACATCTCCTTGATTTTGATGAAGGCGAACTCCCCGATGATTTCTTCCTTGCGGCACAAGCGCGTTTGACAATGTTGACGCAACGCGCTGAAGCAATGCTTGCAACATGGCATGAAGGTCGCCTTGTGCGAGAGGGTGCGCTTGTGGTGTTGGCGGGTTTGCCAAATGCGGGAAAGTCGACGGTTCTCAATCTCTTATTGGGGTATAATCGCGCGATTGTAAGTGATGAAGCTGGTACGACGCGGGATTCGTTGGAGGAGACCTTTGTCTTGGATGGCGTGCCGATTCGCTTGACGGATACGGCGGGGTTGCGTGAAGCGCCAGGTGCGATTGAACGCGAAGGTGTTGCACGCGCCCGTGAACTCCTTGCGCGTGCGGATGCGGTGCTCTATCTTATCGCTGCAACAACAACGGATATGCCTCCGGAAGGTGCGATTGTCGTTCAAACTAAAGCCGACCTTTTGCCTCCAGGCGCTGAGCGTTCTTCTCTTTCGATTTCCGTTAAGGAGGCGCCGGAGGTTGCGCGTGAAGCGCTTTGTCAGGCATTGCGAGAAACGTTGCAATTGTCGGCGGGGGAAACGACCCATGCGGCATTGGCGAACGCGCGTCAATTTACAGGGCTTACCGAGGCGGTTGAAGCGTTGCAATGTGCCAATGAAGAGTTCGCGCGAGGAGAGATGGGTTATGTAACCGCTGCACAACAACTCCGCCGTGCTGCACAATCGCTCGGACAACTCCTCGGTCGCGTTTGGAGTGATGATCTCCTCGATCAAGTCTTTTCATCTTTCTGTGTGGGTAAATAACTGCGTTTCTTGATAAGCAGGTGACAATCACAGCGAGAAAATGATTTTACTTCTTCTAAAAGTGTGCTATACTACATCATGAACAAAACGTATGACAAAGGTGCTTAATCTCCCTTTGAAAGAAAGAAAAGGAAAGAAAATGAAGCTTTGGAGTTTATTTACGCTTGTATTAGCGATTGTTACGATGGGGTGCTCTTCGGCGACTTATGTTCGTCAAAAAGTGCCTGGTGAAAAGCTGTCCATCCATAAAACGCGTGCGACATTCATGGGAATTGAAACGGTGAAGTGTCGTCATTTGACAACCTTGTGTCCGGATCGTTGCGAACATGGGGGAAAAATTGCTTATTTTCGAATTGATGCCTATGAGGATTATCAGAAGTTGAGCGATTATGGTGATCCGAAGCAAGAGACCTTTGTGGTTCAAATTAAAGATGGTCAAGGTAAAACGCCGAAGACGACCTCTGACGCGTTGGTCTTGGTGGTGGATGATTTGAAACAAGGCGATACCGTCAATCTTGAATGGATTCATACCTATGTGGACGATGGGTTTGTGGTTGAGCCACGTCGACTGGTGACGCGCCTCGGAAATTAAACACCTGTATTCCGGTGAGGTGAACGTACGATTTAGAATCTGATGTTCGTTGTTGAATGAGGTGCTCAATGGCTAAACTTCCGCCTTTAAAAGTGATGATTGCCGCTGGAGAAGTTTCTGGTGACATGTATGGTGGCGCACTGATTCGCTCCTTGCGAGAACAGTATCCCGACCGCGAACTCGATGTGCGTGGGATGGGGGGAGATGCCATGCGTGCCGAAGGGGCTCAGCTGTTGCATCATACCGACGAACTCGGTGCGATGGGAATCTTTGAGGTCTTGCGAAAGTTGAAGTACTTTAAGCAAGTCCTTGCGGATATGGTACAGCTTGCAACGGAGTGGAAGCCAGATGTTTGCATTACCCTTGACTATTATTCTTTTAATATCGCCTTAGCTGAAAAGGTACATGCCCTTGGGATTAAAACGGTCCATTATATCTCTCCTAAAGTATGGGTGTGGAGAAAAGGTCGTATCCATCGGATGGCCAAGGCGTTTGATTTGCTTTTGTGCATCTTCCCCTTTGAACCGGCATTGTATGAACCCGTTGGTCTTAAGGCGATTTATGTCGGTCACCCCTTGGTTGAGCAAGCTGCAAAAACCAAAGAAGAAACGCCTCCCACGCTTCCATGGTATGGGCGTTATAAAATCGCTATTCTGCCGGGGAGTCGATCGGGAGAAATCCGTTCTATTTTGCCGACTTTCCTTAAGGCGGCGCGTCGCATTGAATCGGTTAAACATGGGGATTGCTCTTTTATCCTTCCGACGCCAACGCCGCGGATGCGAGCGGAGGTGGAGAAAATCCTTGCAAAGCATCCAACCCCGATGCATTTTGAAGTTGTTGATGGTGGCGCTCGTCATGTAATGGCACAAGCGGATGCCGCGATGATTGCTAGTGGTACAGCTACTCTTGAAGCATGCCTTATGGGTTGCCCTGCAATTTTGGCGTATAAGGTGAGCTTGCCAACCGAACTCCTCGCGCGTCTTGTTACGCTTAAGGCGACCTTCCGCTATGCAGGCCTTGTGAATATCATTCTCAACCGTCTTGCAATGCCAGAATTGCTTCAGCGTGATTTCTCGGTTTTCAATACGGCGCAGTGGATGCTCTCCTATTTGCGTGATACCAAGCAACGCCGTGCAATCACATCGGCTTATGCAGAGGTGGTCGAACGCCTCGGTCCTGTGGGTGCCACGCAGCGTGCGGCTCAAGCCATCGCAGAAACACTCACAAAGTAACGCGACAACATCACCTTTTAAAGGTTGATATCTACAGCTTTTCTCTATAAAATAGGGAAAAGCGCTTTTTTTACTTGCATCTTCTCTCACTTTGTGCTACCTTATGCCCCTTTAAAGCGGAGGGGGATGCCTTCGCGTAAGCCCTTTTCTAAAAAAGGATAAAACAATGAGTAATGAAAAGTATGTCTATTTCTTCGGCGGCGATGCCTCTGAAGGCGATGGTTCGATGAAGATGATTTTGGGCGGTAAGGGCGCTAACCTTGCTGAAATGGCTGCAATGGGCCTCCCCGTTCCCCCCGGCTTCACCATCACCACCGAAGCGTGTGGTAAATATTATGAAATCGGCGAAGAAGCACTCTTCGCAAAGATTATGCCCGAAGTGGATGCTGCGTTGGCTCGCCTCCAGGAAGTCACCGGCAAGACCTTTGGTTCGGGTTCCAATCCGCTCTTAGTTTCCGTTCGTTCCGGTGCTGCAGTCTCGATGCCCGGCATGATGGATACCGTGCTCAACCTCGGTCTCAACCCCGAAACCGTTGACGCAATGATTGCCAAGACCGGCAACAAGCGCTTCGTCATGGACAGCTACCGCCGCTTCATCCAGATGTTCGGTAATGTTGTGATGGGCATGGAACACCACGATTTCGAACACGAACTCGAAGCCGTCAAGGCTGTCAAGGGTGTGAAGCTCGATACCGAACTCTCCGCAGAAGACCTCGAAGAAGTCATTGCTCGTTATAAGAAGGTTATCAAGGCTCAGCTCGGCAAGGACTTCCCCACCGATGCTCACGAACAGCTCAAGATGGGTATCCAGGCTGTCTTCGGTTCTTGGAACAACCCCCGCGCAATCAAGTACCGCGAACTCAACGACATCCGTGGTCTCGCGGGTACGGCTGTGAACGTCCAGACGATGGTCTTCGGTAACAGCGGTAACAACTCTGCAACCGGTGTGGCCTTCTCGCGTGACCCCTCCACGGGCGATAACTCCTACTTCTACGGTGAATACCTCATCAATGCACAGGGTGAAGACGTTGTGGCGGGTATCCGTACCCCGCAGGAAATCACCATCGCTGGTTCCCGTGAATGGGCAAAGCGTGCAGGTATCTCTGAAGAAGAACGCCTCGCTAAGTATCCCTCTCTCGAAGAATCCATGCCCGAAGTCTTCAAGGAATTCGATGCTATCCGCGTCAAGCTCGAAGAGCACAACAAGGATATGCAGGACATGGAATTCACCATTGAAGATGGTCGTCTCTACATGCTCCAGACCCGTAACGGCAAGCGTACCGCAGCTGCTGCTGTCCGTATCGCTACCGACCTCGTGAAGGAAGGTCTCATCGACGAACAGACCGCTGTTCTCCGTGTGGAACCCCAGCAGCTCGACCAGCTCCTCCACCCTGTCTTCAACGCCCTCGCTGAAAAGAAGGCCAAGGTCATTGCAACCGGTCTTCCCGCATCCCCTGGCGTTGCAACCGGTACCGTCGTCTTCACTGCAGAAGATGCTGAAACCCAGAGCAAGCTCGGTAAGAAGGTCATCCTTTGCCGTGCAGAAACCTCTCCTGAAGACATCGCAGGTATGGTCTCCGCTCAAGGTATCCTCACCGCTCGTGGTGGTATGACCTCCCACGCCGCTGTTGTGGCTCGTGGTATGGGCAAGTGCTGCGTCGCTGGTTGCGGTGATGCCGTTATCGATTCTAAGAATAAGACCATCAAGATCGCTGACATCATTCTCAAGGAAGGTGACTGGATCTCCCTCAATGGTTCTACCGGTAAGGTCTACGAAGGCCGCATCGAAACGGTTGAACCCGAATTGACGGGTCCCTTCGCTGAAATTATGGCGCTCGCTGACAAGTACCGCACGATGGGCGTTCGCACCAACGCTGATACTCCTCGTGACACACAGGTTGCTGTCCGCTTCGGTGCTGAAGGTATCGGCCTCTGCCGTACTGAACACATGTTCTTCTCCGAAGATCGTATCATCGCTTTCCGTCGCATGATCCTCGTTGCTGAAAAGGTGAAGAAGCTCAAGGAAGCCATCGCTATGGCCGCTTCTGAATCCGAAAAGGCAGCTCTCAAGGCTCAGCTCGAAGCACCTCTCGCTCAGTACAATGCTGCGCTCGACACGCTTCTTCCCCTCCAGCGCTCTGACTTCGAAGGTATCTTCCAGGCACTCGATGGTCGCGAATGCACCGTCCGCCTCCTCGACCCGCCCTTGCACGAATTCGTCCCGCACGATGACGCAGGTCAGGCTGAAATGGCGAAGGTCATGGGTATCTCCGTTGAAGAAGTCAAGACGCTCGTCGAAGAACTCCACGAATTCAACCCCATGCTCGGTCACCGCGGTTGCCGTCTCGGCATCTCCTATCCTGAAGTGACCGAAATGCAGGTCCGCGCCATCTGCGAAGCTGCAGCGAACGTTCCGGGTTCTCGCCCTGAAATCATGGTTCCGTTGGTGGGTAACGTCAAGGAACTCCTCTCCCAGAAGAAGATCATCGTTGACACCATCGCTAAGGTGGAAGCCGAAAAGGGCGTTAAGCTCGAAATCCTCATCGGTACAATGATTGAAGTGCCTCGCGCAGCTCTCACCTCCGATGAAATCGCTAAGGAAGTCGACTTCTTCTCCTTCGGTACGAACGACCTCACCCAGACCACGTGCGCCTTCTCTCGTGACGACGCAGGTAAGTTCCTCCGCGACTACGTCTCGAAGGGCTTCTACGACTACGATCCCTTCATCGTGCTCGACCAGGCTGGCGTTGGTAAGTTGATGAAGTTCGCCGTCACCCAGGCGAAGGACGTCAACGCTGACATCCGCCTCGGCATCTGCGGTGAACACGGTGGTGAACCCCGCTCCGTTGAATTCGCCAACTCCATTGGCTTGACCTACGTGAGCTGCTCGCCCTTCCGCGTACCGATCGCACGCCTCGCCGCAGCCCAGGCTGCAATCAAGGCTGCACGCGCCAAGAAGTAAGCGAAACCTTCACTTCGTTCAAAGAGCCCTCGGAATCTCCGGGGGTTTTTTTATGTCCTAACGCAATCCTTCATGAAGGCGCTACTAAGCGTCGGCGAAGAAACCGGCTTTTTGCTTTTCATAGAACGCTTTTTGTGTTATACTATAAAGATGTAAAATTTAACCTAATTAGAAATTAGGCAATAAGAATCGTCCGTAAGTGGACGGAGGAAAATGAAGATGCGTATTCTTACAGGTATTCAACCTTCGGGTAAGTTACATTGGGGCAATTATTTTGGAGCCATGCAACCATCAATTGCAATGCAAGATCAGGGCGAGACATTCATCTTTATCGCTCAGTATCACGCATTGACAACCGTACGTGATGGTGCTGCATTGCGTCAGTCTGCACGTGATGTGGCGTTGGATTTCTTGGCGTGTGGCCTCGATCCAAATAAGGCTTGTCTCTTCCGTCAAGCCGATGTGCCAGAAGTGCATGAGTTGGCGTGGTTGCTCTCGACGGTGACGCCAATGGGTCTCTTGGAACGTTGCCATTCGTATAAAGATAAACTCGCACGTGGGATTTCTGCGAACCATGGTCTTTTCGCCTATCCGGTGTTGATGGCGGCGGATATTTTGGCGTATCAGAGCGATTGCGTACCCGTGGGTCGTGACCAAAAGCAGCATGTGGAAGTCACCCGTGACATTGCCGCAAAGTTTAATCAGGCCTTTAATTGCGAAGTCTTCAAGATGCCAGAACCGCGGATTTCTGAAAGTGTGGCGGTGATTCCGGGTTTGGATGGCCAGAAGATGTCAAAGAGCTATAACAATACCATTGGTCTCTTTGAAGATCCAAAGACGGTGAAGCAAAAGATTATGCGCATTGAAACCGATTCAACGCCACTTGAAGAGCCGAAGAATCCCGATGCATGCCGTGTCTTTGCATTGTATAAACTCTTTGCAAATGAAGCAGAACAAGCGGAGATGCGTGAAAATTATCTTCGTGGTGGCTATGGTTATGGTCATGCGAAAAAGGCGCTCTTGGAAATCTATACACGCACCTTCGCACCCTTCCGTGAAAAGCGCTTAGAACTCGAAGCCAATCCCAAGCTTGTGGATGACATCCTCGCCGCCGGTGCTGATAAAGCACGCGCCGTCGCCCGCCAAACCCTAGACGCCGCCCGCCTCGCCTGCGGCTTAGATTAATACCACGAAAAGGATTAATGGTCATTGCAGCGGCTCGCTTCGCTCGGGTATTTTTAACCACGAAATACACGAAAAACACGAAAAGGTTTTGGATGTGGCTCGCTGCGCTCGAGGATGGCACCAAAAGGTTTTGGATATGGACGGGAGGGAAGAATGAATAACTTAATACTTGCAGATGAAGTGTTTGCTATTCAGGGCGCAATCTTTGATGTATACAAAACCATGGGTGCTGGTTTTTTAGAGGCTGTCTATCAAGAATGTTTAGAGGCGGAGTTAACGGCAAGGGGGATTCCTTTCCGTTCTCAGGCGGACATTGAGATTTGTTATAAAGGCCAGCGTCTTAAACAAATGTATCGAGCTGATTTCATTTGTTATGATGATGTAATCATCGAGTTAAAAGCAATGAAGTCTTTATCACTAGAACATGAAGCGCAGGTGCACAATTATTTGCGGGCGACAAATAAGCGTGTGGGTCTTTTAGTTAATTTTGGACATCTTCCGGGGGTCGAGATCAAGCGTATTGTCGTTTAACAAGGAGCGCTAGCGACTCGCCGTAAGGATTAAATTCCGAGCGAAGCGAGCCTTCGTTATTTTTCGTGTATTTCGTGTATTTAGTGGTTTTTTAATAGACGAGTCAATCCATAGACCGGGTCTACTACTAAAACCCTCTACTAAAATA
>JAUNQZ010000040.1 GCA_030535915.1 bacterium | reverse complement strand
GCCACTTTTCCGCGACATCGAGATAAGCCTCACCCGCAGCCGCCCAGTTCTCCTTTTCTTGTTCCATCCAAGCGACACGGTAAAGTGCATCCGCAGCCTGTTCTGGCGAACCCTTTTCCTCCAAGAGTGCAGCTGCTGCACGCGCCGAAAGGACATCCTTCGTTCGCAACGCCGCATCCAAACGATAGGGTGCGAGTGCGAGTTTGGTTTCATTCGACAAGTAACGTTCCTGAACGCGCTTGTATGCCTCTAAGAACGCCGCGGGTTGACCTTGACGCGCACGCAAGACCAACATTGTTGCAGCGGCGGACTTCGCCTCCCGAGCATTTGGGAATTCCGCAAGGAGACGTTCACATGCCGTTAACGCACCCGCTTGATCCTTGAGTGCTTCACAAATTGCGATTTCCAACGAGAGGCGCTCGGGGGAAGCTTTGGGGTTGGCGGCTTTATCGTCCGAGAGCCATTCCAATGCGTGTTCTGCATCACCGGTTTTTAAGAGCACCCAAGCCACTGTCATACGCGGGAACGCCGCTTTGTTTTGGTTCTTCGTGAAGTTCACCGCACGGGGATAATCTTCCTCTTGGCACGCCACCGAGAAACCAAAGACAGCGACATCCTCGATATCCGCAGCGGAAGCCTTAGGGTGTTGCATAACCTCTTCACAGAGATCCATTGCCGTGGAGAAAGCTTTTTGTTCGTTATAGATACGGATCAACGCCATCTTTGCGAGAACTTCGTGTTCCTTCGACGTGGTTATCAACTCCTGGTAGTGTTTGATGGCTTGTTGGTAGCGTTGGAGTTGTACAAAGACCTGAGCCAATTCAATCCGTGCAGAGAGACGCAAATCCGGCGAACATTTTTCATCCGAGACGACCGTTTCCAAGAAGGGGACCGCCATTTCGTTATCGCCAGCTTCACGGAAGAGTTTTGCTAAGCGCAAGCGCGCCGTTGCGCGATGGTCCCCCACGATGGGAGAACCCGAGACTTGGTTGTAGAGTTTCTTTGCTTGAGCGATGCGGTTCGTCTTGGCGTAGCACTCTGCCAAACGCAAGGTGAAATCGATGCCGAGTGGCGTATCTGCAGGGGTTTCCTTGACGAGCACTTCAAATTCAACGGCTGCCATTTCGTAAAATTTACGACGGAAGAGACCCTCTGCCAAGGTGGCGCGTTCTTTAAATTGTTCAGATACCGCGACCGCAGGCTTAGATGTTGTTTGTTGAGGAGACGAAGGGGGCGTTGCGGCTGCAGGAGATTCCTGTGCCGAGAGAAGGCTTGCACACATTGTGGCAAGAACGAAAAGTGTTGGTTTTGATTTCATAACCCCTTATTATAGCACAAACCATCCTAAAACGCTATAGACAAGCCGACTTATTTATAGAGGATGACACGCGAGACACCGAACGCAACCGCTCCACCGTAAAGGAAGGGTGCGTCTTCCCCTTTGCAGTCCCCTGCGTTGGTGGCGTGTGTTTATGGTAAGACCTCCAGAGAAGCGGCTTGTTGTCGAACGATGGCCTCTGCTTGTTGGAGTTGTTGATTCAGGGTTTTAAGACGATAGATGCTATCCTCACGTTGGAGTTTGATGCGTGTGGAATAAGGAGCATCGAGAAGCGTTTGGAGGCGTTTGTTTTCTGCGTCGATTTCCGCACGGATAGACGCCGTGATGGTTTTCGTTGCACGCTCGACATAGGCTTGGGTTTGCGCCTGGAGGGTGCGACGACAGAGGTCCACATAGGTGTGGTTGATTTGGAGCGCCTCCTCCTCCGTTTCAGCCGCAACCGTGAAGGTCACGATTTTGGTTTCGGCATCAAAGGTCACCACCCCTGGCATTGCCAAACGACTCGCCCAATCGGTGTGTTGCGCGAGGTTCTCTTGTAAAGGAAATTGATTGGCGTAAAGTTTGGCGACTTCCATTCGCAACGACGGCGAACGGATTAACGAGAGCGTGTAGGCTTCATTCTCCGGGGCGCACGTGAGTTTGCACTTCGTGACGACGGTGTGGGTTGCGGCGGGAGCCTTCGCCTCAATCGAAGCCTCTATTTGAGCCATCAGGAGTGCCCCGCAGCAGCAACAGAAGAGGGAAGCGAGCGTGCGTCTTAGCATAAATGAACCTTTCTCAACGATAAGATAGTCTAACGCAAAAAATTGTTTTTGTCAAATTAACCCTTCGTTGGCGACGCGTTTTATGTTATACTTATGCGCAATGAAGACGCTCACATTTGAAAGTACAACAACACCCCACCTTGACCTCCACGCAAAAGCGATTGTTTCGCGTTTGCAAGCGGCGGGTTTTACGGCTTATTATGCAGGGGGATGTGTGCGTGATGCGTTACGTGGGGCACCCGTTAAAGATATTGATATTGCAACCTCCGCAACACCCGATGAGGTCGCCGCGTTGTTCCCGGCACAGAGCATTGGGGTCGGGAAGAGTTTTGGGGTGATGCTCGTGGTGATTGAAGGGCTTTCCTTTGATGTCGCCACCTTTCGAACCGATGGCGGTTATCAAGATGGTCGTCATCCCGAATCGATTCAGTTTGATTCCGCAGAACATGATGCGCAACGTCGAGATTTTACCGTTAATGCTCTCTTTTATGATCCACTCGCAGAACAACTGATTGACTTTGTCGGAGGCGAAGAAGACCTTGCGAAAGGGGTGCTTCGAACCGTCGGTGATCCATTGCGGCGCTTTCAAGAAGATCGTTTACGGATGCTACGAGCGATTCGCTTTGCGACCGTGTGTGGGTGGACAATCGCGCCCGAGACATGGACGGCACTTTGCCATGAAGCACCCGCGATTTCCTGCGTGAGTATGGAACGCATTCATACCGAATTTATCCGTACGCTCTGTGAGGCGCGTGTACCTAGTGAAGCGATGAACGCTTTTTATGCGAGTGGACTTTTAGCGCATTTCTTCCCCGAGGTCGCGTTGCTCAAGGGGTGTTTGCAAGATCCCGTGTGGCATCCCGAAGGCGATGTGTGGCAGCATACGCTGCGGATGTTAGATGCCATTCCCCTTCCCCGCGATCCCTTACTCGTTTGGAGTGTGGTGCTGCATGATATTGGCAAGCCCAAGACCCTCGAGGTTTCAACCAAACCCGATGGGAGTCCATGGTATCGTACACCCGGGCATGCGCATGTTGGAGCCTTTATGGCAGAAGCCATTTTGACACGCTTCAAAGCCAGTCGCGCAACGCTACAAGCGGTTTCAACCGCGGTGAAGCACCACATGCATTTTATTGAATTTCCCAAGATGCGCACCTCCACGCAACGGCGCTTTTTAGGACGCGAAACCATTGCGATGGAACTCGAATTACATCGGCTCGATTGTCTCTCCTCGCATTCCAATCTCAATCTCTATGAAGCCGTCAAGGCGGCATTGGCAACGTATGCGAACGAAGCCGTTTTACCCCCCGCCGTCATTACCGGTAAGCTCTTGCTCAAACTCGGCTATACCGCGGGGCCCAAGTTGGGGCATCGTCTCAAGGATTTTTATACGCGTCAACTCGAAGGCGCAACCGCAGCAGCACTCCTGCGAGCAGCGTTGCTCTCCGCTCCTGGCGGCACACGCAAGCATCCCAAACGCATCGCCTTTGTCTATGGGCCAGAGAAACCTTTTCTTCTACGCGATGTGTGGGAACAGCTCTGTCAGCATCCCCATTGGGAGGTGACCCTTCTTGTCGAAGCCGGCGTGCCGTGGGACGAACCCTATCGACCCGACCGAAAAATCCTTCGCCAAGTGGGGGATTGTGCGGGGAATGTCGAACCGTTTGATTACGCCGGGTACGATTATGTGTGCGTAGGAGAGACGCCAATTTTGTAATGTATAATTTCTAAAGGATATGTTATAATATGCCTATGAAACAGATGCCTACCCTTTTCTTTGATCTCGATGGAACGCTTATTGATTCTCGTGGCGATATTGCCAATAGCGTCAATCTCACGCGCGCGGATTATGGTTTGCCCCCCTTGCCGATGGAAACTATTTCAACCATGGTGGGGAATGGTGCGAAGCAATTGATGCTTCGAGCGATGCCTGGTTTTGAAGATCGCATTGACGAACTCGTTGCCAATAATCGTCAGCAGTATGCAACCCATTTGGTGCATTACACCTATCTCTATCCTGGCGTTAAAGAAGGACTTGCAGCCTTGCGTGCGCTCGGATGTAAGATGGCGGTCACCTCCAATAAGACCTCGTGTCTTATTCCGCGGATTCTCGAAACATTGGATATCTTACAGTACTTTGATGTAACGGTCGGCGGAGGCGATGTGCCCGTGCTCAAACCCGATCCAGGGCTCCTCTATCTCGCAGCAGAAAAGATGGGTGTCACGGTGCAGCCGACCGACTGGGTGATTGGCGACCATTACACCGATTTGGAAGTTGGTCGACATGCGGGGATTCGCGTTTGTCATTGCGCCTATGGGTTTGGTCAGCCAAGAGGTGAGTCCTTTGATGTTGAAGTCAACGATTTACAAGCCTTTGCAGATTATTTAAAAACATGCTTATGAGCTGGAAATATTGGATTTTAGGATGTCTCTTTGCTGTTGGTCTCGTGTGTACATGGCCAATCACTCGGGCGGTAACACCCACGGCAATGCAAGGGACCTCCTCCAATGTTTCGGTTCTATTGGTTAGCCTTGGAGGGGCGCGTGGCATTCTCACGGAACTCCTCTGGTGGAGAATTAATGAACTCCAGCGCCAAGGTCGTAATGCAGAAGTCTATCCCCTTACACAACTCCTCACAGAACTCGACCCCTCCACCCCCAATGTCGCCGTCTTTAATGCGTGGAACTGTGCCTATAACATTGCTTGCACCTACGATAACCCCGAGGATCGTTGGCTTTGGATGAAGCGTGGACATGCGATTCTTGAGGATGGGCTTCAGCAATATCCCGATGACAGTAATGCCTTGCGAGAGATGGTCGCCTTTTGGCAGCTCAAATTCTATGGCAACATTGATCCCTTTCAGTCGATTTTTCATCAACGGGTAGCAGAGATTCCAATGAGTGAAAAGGTGCGCGCGGTTCTACGAGCACAAGGTCTCCCAGAAGACCCTCGCGTTCCAGCCCTCCGCCTCTATGCCTGGGCGCATCATGCACACTTTGATCGTGAAGAACGTTTTGCGCTCTTACGTCTCCTTGAAATGACACCGCAGAGTGATCTCTTCCATAAAGCCTTTGCGGACGCGTATAGCTTTGCGCTTCATGATGATCGTCTTACAAACTATGACATTAAAAACTATCAAACACTTGCGAAAGAACGCCTCAAGCGATTCCCGCAGGACCCTTACCTTCAACGTATTTTAAAGGAGCCCTTATGATTCGAACGATTGGTGATACAGTTGTTGCTTTTGACTGTGAATGGATTCCAGATGTCGCTGCGGCGCGTTTTCTTGAACGCGATGCAGCACTTGCAACGGATGAACAATGCCTCGAGATTCTTTGGTTGAAGAATGATGCAACCGAAGAGAACCCCCACCCTTTTGTTAAATTCTCGCAGAGCCGTCTTATCTCCATTGCGATGATGACCCGCAAGGCACCCGCCAGTAGTGGTTTACCTCCAGAGCTTTCACTCTCGTGGTTGCCGAAGGACTATTCCGACAAGTCGCTCTTTGATGAAAAGCAGATTGTCTCCAACTTCCTCACCGCAATTGAACGCCGCAAGCCGCAACTCGTCGGCTTCAACTCGAAGAATTCCGATCTTCGCGTTCTTATGCAGCGTGCGCTCGTCCTTGGGATTCCGGCGAAGGGCTTTTTGGAACGTTCTAAAAAACCTTGGAGCGGGTATGACTACTTTGCTCGCGACAATGACGGTTCGATTGACTTGATGGAATTAATCACCGGCGTGTACAATCGTGCCGCGGCAGTCAATCTCAACACGATTTGTTCGCTGTGTGGCATTCCTGGGAAGTTTGATAGTCATGGCGATGAAGTCTTTGATCTCTGGCAAGCCGGCAAGGTTGAACAAGTGCTTCAATATAATTGCTATGATGCCATTTCCACCTATCTCCTCTGGTTGCGCTTAACGTGGATTAGCGGAACGATGTCCACTCTGCAATATGAAGATGAAGTGGGGTATACCAAGGATTTCTTGATGGGACTGTGTGACAACCCAGAGACCGCCTTTATTGAAAAGTATTTAGCGGAATGGGACCGTCTCACGACCCTTTACGAATCTCAACGCAACTAACACCTCCGTGTTGGTTTTAGCTTCTCCTCAAAGGCTTAAGATGTGAATGCACATCTTTCACTTTGAGGAGCTTTTTTTAGCCTATGAAAAGACGCGGAATGCTTCCATTGGAGCGATGAGGAGTGAAGCGTTCGTCTCTGTGTCGCTGCTTCGCATGCATTTGCAGAGCGTGTTTAATTCAGCGTGTGGTGTTTAAAAAAAGAGATTCTTCGCGTGTGGTATTGATTCATGAGCAATAAAAAAACACGACCCGTTGTGAGCCGTGTTTTTTCACATTTTGCGTTCGCGCTTATTCTGCGGAATTGGTCAAGAGATTCTGGTCGAGACCATTCTTTGGAGGATAGGCATCGAGATTTGCATCGATCCATTGACGCACGAAGATTTCCGCGCTACCACTTGCGAGGTCTGCAGCAACGGCTTGACGATTGGTTGCCTTGTCCAACTTCGAAGAGGTCGATTCATAACGCTTTTCGACATAGACGGTGATGGCTTCTGTCGGCTTGTAGTTGGTCGTTGCGAATTGATTCGGCGCAAGGGTGATTGAAGCATTCTTGATGTCTGTTGCATAGTCACCGGTCGGGGTGTCCTTGGAGAAGACGAACTCAATGGGTTCCGTGAGGGTGATCTCTGGCATCGAAGCCTTGACAGCATCATACGCTTCTTGGATGGTCTTACCCGCAGCGATGGATTCCTTCATGGCGGTGAGAACATTGTCGCTCTTGACCTTTAACTCATCTGCAATGATTGCCTTTTGGCAAGCTTCCTTTGCGATGGTACGAACTTCTTCAAGGGTCTTTTGGGTTTCAGGGGTGATACCTGTGAGGTGGATGAGATAGACGCAATCGTCACCTTCGCAGAGATCGAATGCCATGAGGCCTTCTTCGAGACCCATTTCGAAGACTTTGTTACGCATTTCGCTCGAGGGAGCGCCGGTGGTCTTGGTGATGGTTTCCGTCTTCGCTGCGCCATAGGTTGCAACGACTTCTGTCGCGAAGACCTTGGCGGCTTCTTCCGGAGCAAGCGTGCTCAATTGCGTGATGGTTTCATTCAATGCTTCACAAGCGAGAACGACGGCTTCTTCGGTTGCGACCTTGTTGATCGCCTGCTGAACGACATCACCCTCGTACTGGAGCTGTTCGCCCTTGTCATCCTTGAATTCGTCACGGTTGCGTTCATAGTATTCCAAGGCGAGGACTTCGATGCCGCCTTCTTCAGCGCCACACTTTGCCTTTGCCGCTTCCATGAAGTTTGTCACAGGAACCGCGACATATTCAATAGCACGCTTTTCAGGATGGAAGTGAGAGCGCTTATTCTTTTCATACCATTCAACGATGGCTTCTTCCTTCACTTCAATCGTCTTTGCATCACGCGTATCTTTCACGACGACTGCACGCGCAACGGTGGTGTCATAAGCGGTGGAGAGATAGAAATCCAATTCCATGGGAGAGACCCAACCGGTTGTATACGAGATGGCATGTGTTGCGAGCTCAACGGGATAGACGATATTGGTGTACATGCGCTTGAAGCGGAGGTCGTGTTCACCTGCGGAGAGACCCATCTTTTCGAGGTCGGCGGCGTAAGCTTCTGCATTGAAGACGCGTTCGCTCTGAGGATCCTCAGGATTCGAGGGGTCGGCGTAAATCTTTTCGAGGTAAGCGGTTGCAGCCTTATTGGTTGCAGGTGCGAGACCCATGCGTTCTGCAGCAACAGCGGTAGCGATTAACGACCAGTAACGACGTTGGATCAAAGCTGTTTCTTCGTCGGTGAGATCCTCTCCACGACTCGCCATATTCAAGAATGCCCAATCAAAGAAATTCGGCATTGCCATATTTGTACGCAAGAAGTTGGGATTGAAGGCGGTGTTGAAGCCCACATTGCTATCCACAAGACGCAAATAGAGATCTGCATCAGCAAGCACATCACGATCAATTTCGACATCTGCAATCGTAACGGTTTCATTTGTTGTTGTTGCCGAAGAGCACGCATCAGCAAAAACGAAAGCAAAGGCCATCAAGAAAATTAAGAAGCACCAAATAAGTTTGCTTTTAATCAATTTAGAGAAACGATAGATAAACATAATTTTAGGAGTCTTTTATTGTTTGTTAATGAAAAACATTACGCACATAACTTATGTACGTAATGTAAATGGTTTTAGTGATTTCAGAGCTTAGAGGAGTTCATCATCAAAGTCGCCCAATTCCTCGGGATAGTCATCGCTGAATTCATCTTCTTCAGCCTCTTCCTCATTGTCCTGCTCGGTCTCATCCTCTTCGCCGTCTTCATCTTCAGCGGCGTCTTCTTCAGCGACGATTTGTTCAGGAATCCAATAGAGGGGATCTTCACGATTTTCGACATAAGAGAAATAGCTACGAATGGAGCCATCGCTATGCAAGCCCATTACCGTAACGACCCAGTTTTCAGAGCCTGCGGGTTTTTCACGCGAAATGCGCAAACCTGCTGCAGGGAGGAGCTGCACTTCTTTATCAGCGGAGCCGGCATGATCTTTTACAGCCAAGTTAAAGACACCTACGCGACCTGTCACGACTTCATTCGTGGTGTCAGCCATACGCTGGCCTTGAGCGGCTTTCATATTAACATTAAAGGCATTGTTATCCAAGAGTGCTAACGCACCATAGCTCGAACCCGCAAAGCGTGCATAACCGGTGGCTGTACGGAAGGTCACATTTCCACCATCAACGCCATCTTCTGCGTCGATACGCAAGTTAAAGATGCCAACGAGGGATTCAAATGTACCGACGGGGGTCTTGAGGAAGACTTGTTCTTTCTTCACCGTTTGAGCAACACGAATATTCACATCGCCGTAAGCAACATCAATGATAGCCTTGCGGTTGTTTTCGGTCACATCTAAGACAATCTTTGCAGGACCCTTCACCACGACATAGCTCGAAGGCGCAAAGAGCAAGCGGAAGGTTACACCCTCTGTTGCAACAATTGTCGACCCATGCGGATAAGCCTTGTGCGTGATTGCTTCCGTTGCAACGCCTTTAGGGGTTGTAACCGTAATCGAAGCTTCGGGGCATTCCTTCTTGATATTACGAATGTTCAGGACGGGGTTGAAGCGTGCCAAATCTTTCACATCCACGGGGGCTTCTTCTGTGAGACCGCCGTCATCTGCAAAACCGGAGTCTTCGACAACATCTTCAGAAAAATCAACATCTTCATAGGCTTCATCTTCCCAATCCTCAGCAAAGGCGGGAGAAACAGCCAATACAGCACCCAAAAATCCTGCAACAATTTTATTCCGCTTCATAACGGGGTCCTTTCAAAAACGCACTCGCGAATCCTTGAACATTTGCATACATATAATAGCAAGCCTCAAGCTTTCTCGCAACAGGGTTTATACTTTTCGATTGTTTTTTTCTTATTCGCATTTCTTTAACATTTTTCAAAAACACCTTATAACCCTGTCTTTTAAACCTTTTCGGCGAAAAGAGACAACCTTTAGCGCACGGGTTGGTGAATCCATTGAGCAATGTTAACAAGTAAAGAGAAAAGGACGAAAAAGAAAATCTGCGTATTTTTCTTATCCGTCAAAGTCCCTTGTTTCAATCATCCTAAAAGCTTGGGAAGTTTTGGAATGCGGTAGAGGAATGTCATCAACACCCATGCCAAAATCAACCCTGTCACCGCCGCTAACGGAACAAGAAGCGCCGAAGGAATCTCTGTCCACAAGCAACTGTAGATGTAGTAACTCCCCGTGACAAAAATATAGTGCGCACAAAAAACGCCAAACCCAACGCGTGTAAAATGTTTCACAATTGGCAAGGCGAAGGTGCCATTGCAAAAGGTCTTAATCAAAAGAAATGCACTCGCGGACATCACAGCAACGGGGAGCGAACAGTACCACCAGAAGAATTCTGCCATCTTCCACGAGAAGTCGGGTGTATTCCAAACCCAGTGTGTGCCAACACCAACGATTGCATATCCAAGAAGAAAGGCGGGAATGCAGATGAAAGCGGTTTTCATTTTTGACCAACAAATCTCTTTTAAGACATGGCCAAGAACCAAATAACCAACAAAGCCTGAAAAGACATGGAATGCTCCAAAGGTATTCCAATCACACGCACCTAAAATGGGATGCGTGTCAAAGGATTGCATCGTTGCAAAATGACCATTAATTCCGAAGCGTGTCACATAATCACCAAAGAATGCATCCACCCCTGGAATTTGTAACAGTCCGTGTAAGAGCATGGGCCATGCAAAAACAAGCATTGAGCACACCCACAAGAGGAGGAACCCTCCCTTGGCTCGGAGGGTCGCCACGCGTAACCATGCCGAAAGGATTGGCATAAAAAGATAAAGCCCAAACAAAAGGTAAATATACCACAGCTGGACGGCATATTGATTGAATTGAATCAACGAGAGGAAGAATGTCCGAATGACACTTAATCCATCGGTATGTACAGGCGAAGCAAAGGGGAAGAAGACGCGTTGAATCTCCGTCTCGTTAATTCCCATCAAGGCGAGTAACCATGGGATTGTTGCGTAGACGGCCGTCCATACCAGAAAGGGTGCGACGAGGCGTTTGCAGCGTTTCGTCCACATCCCTCCGAAACTTTCCTCAACCGGCAGAAGCAGTGCCCCCGTGAGCATGACAAAGAGTGGCACGCATGGACGAATCAATGAACCGTAAATTTCAATCCACAATTTCTCCCCTGGAGCACCAAATGCATTTAAGGGGTCGCATGCATGACAAATACAAACACCCAACATCGCGAAAATTCGAACCCAACCCACCCATGGGACAAAGTTCTTTTGAGGGGGTTGATCAATCATTGTAGGCATTTATCCTTCTCCTCTTTTAGTGTGCGTAAGATGCACCACCGCTGGGTCCTGGACCGGGTGGGACTTTGCGTCGACACGAACGCCGCCCATTGGCAGAGAGCCATTCAATCGCGGTTGCACGGAACGACGGCCGCTCCCATTTTTGAAGCGCGTTGCAATACCGACAACCGTCCATGTGCCAACCATGCGCGAGATATTCTGGCAAGTGGAAATAAACATGCGAAAGCCACATATAGTCAAAGCCACGAATCCCTTTATCGGCTGCATCCACAGGAATAAGACGCACATCTTCAAAACCCCCGAGAACAAAGTTTGTTGAGATGGGATTTTCATCGTCTAAATCACCGAATGGTTTCGCCGCTGCAATCCAAGTGGCGCCATCTTTTGTAACACTCACCGCCGCATTACAACCGGCGTAATTATATTTTTCTTTTAAAGTTCCCTCGAGGGGGAGGTTGTTGTCTTGCATCGCTTCCCACTCGCCCCAATACCCAGGGTCATAAGTTGTCCACCGGACGGCGACAACATCTTGTGTAAGGCGTTCGTCTGCAGGTCGATGTGCAAGAATGCGTGGATGTCCCAATGCGTCTAATGCGCCCTGCATGCGAGGATAAAGTCTTTGTGGGCGCCCCATCGTATCAGCCGTCGTTAAAAAGCGAACTTCGTCTAACGAATAGATTTGCGTGGTCAAACGCAAGTCAAAGAAGGGACGCATATCAAAATCTGGTAACGATCCAAAATCTTTACGACTAGAGTAGCGTTGCAAAAAGGGATAAGCATTAAACCAAAACCAACACCAATCATTGGCAAGAATGGCTTCGTAAAAATCTTGATCCGTTAAGTAGGAATAAAAGGAAGATTGCGAATAAAACCCCGCGAGCGGAAAAACACGCATTCCCCCATTTTGACGCGCATGACGAAGGAAGGCATCCATCATTTGGCGGAAGTCCTCCTCTGCTCCCTCGTAGTAGGAATCAAGGATAATCTTCTCGCCAAACTCCTCCAAAAAGACATCTGCCATCGGGAGGGCATCAAGATTATTTTTCTCTGCGAGGAGTTGTGCAGAGACAAGCGCCTGCATCGGCGTCGTAAGGCGCAACCGCTCTTGAAGCGCTTCAAGCGTTTGTGTGGCGGCGAGGAGTTCACTGGACTCGCCATAAGTTGAGAGCATGTAGGCTTGGATTAAATTGAGCTCGCCAACGAGGTTCAGTCCTGAGGCTTGCGTTCGAGCGGCGGCAAGTGCGGCGGCATCGCCGCCATCTTGCACACGAAGTTTACGCGTTACATAACGATTCACCCCAAAAATCCATGTCAGCATTGCGATGAAAACAAGGAGCAATGCAAGGATTAAAAGAATCGTTTGACCCGATTGAGCACGCACACGAGACGATTTCATTTCTTACCTCGTTAAATAAAGCGATGCGTGATCTTCAATCACCCAATGTGAACGAATAGTTTGCGTTTCAGGATAACTAAACCCTTCGTCTCCAAGACCAATAAAATGAGCGAATCGCTCGGGCATTAATGTGGGGATTTCAAAGCGTGCATCAACGACACATTTATCCCCTGTGTGTCGTGTACTGTGCGAGAGATTGTCCCAGCGTTCGTAATCCAAGACACCCTTTGAATCTGCGTATGTTTCACTTGCAAGATAAGTTCGGACATAGGCGAGCTCTTGCGATGCCGTCAATTGACCTCGGTCTGCCTCGGGAACAAGACGCTTCCCAGAGACCGGAATCATCCCCACGCGTAAACTCTTATTGCGTTGGAACGAATTGAAGCCAACCGTATCTGCGCGTGCCACGCGTGCTACGGCATTATTTAAATGGATTTGCGAAACCGTTGCAAAAGAGAAATCATAGAAGAAAAAGAAGGCTGCCAGCAAGACTAGCAGCACCAAGAGGCTTTCGAGGATGGCTTGCCCCTTGCATCGTTGATGACAACGACGACAAGCCTTTTCTCCCCGAATGCGAATCATCTTCATCTCCGCTTATCAATCAGCGAGGTCTTCTAATTGTTTACCCGTATTCTGACCTTCGATTTCTTCCAAGCGAGAACGCGCTTCACTACCAGCCTCATCATCGAGCGCTTCTGTAGCACCCGTAAACCATTTGGCAATGGCATCACGGAAATAAATGACAAACGACATCACTGTAATAGCAATCAAAACCACAATGATGATATATTCAACCATGGTTTGACCTTTGCGAGAACGATTCTTAGCTTTCACGTGTAGCTCCTCATCTTATGGATAATCGGATGCTAAAAGCACATCCGAACGATCCTTTTGGTTAGAAATTGCTCGAACAAGAAAGGTCGTTAAAATGACTGCACCAATCAAAATAACGAAAACAAGGATGTATTCTACCATTGTCTGACCTTTTCGCATAGACCTAGTATAGCAAATATAACCACTCTCTCGCAAGCACTTATTCTATTGTTAAGCAAAGGGCTCCATCTGTTCTCCGCGAAATACCCTTTCTTTTTCACGAAAAATTACACCTTGAAAGGGTCATTTATCTTTCGCTTTTAGCAGTTTTTTGCATCGGTCAAAAAGTCCTTAAAATCAAGGCTAATGAAACGCTTCGTCAAAGTCGGTTGCTTTGAGCGTCAAAGTCGCCCACTTTGAAAACGGGCTTTATTTACACCTTAAAATCATCCATCGATTTTAGTTCTTTTCGCATACGCTTAACACTTCAACTCGATGCATAAACAATGCGATGTGGAATTATGCAATCTGTTCGAGGTGATGTTCTCTCGAGCCAAGGCGCAAGTCTAAATGCGTAAAGATAAAAAAAGACCAGCGGTGGCTGGTCTTTTCTCTCAAATGTTTTGCAACATTTAAATTATTCAGCAACGATTGCTTCCATCGGGCAAGCGCCAGCGCAGGTTCCGCAGCTCACGCACTTGTCGGGATCGATGACATAGGGGTTACCTTCGGAAATTGCTTCCACGGGGCATTCACCAGCGCAGGTACCGCAAGCAACGCACTTGTCTGTAATTTTGTAAGCCATGACGATTCTCCTTTATTAATTTGTCTTGATGGAACATTCCTCAAGCTCTGGTGGAAAGTATATCATATTCCC
>JAUNQZ010000039.1 GCA_030535915.1 bacterium | reverse complement strand
CTTCAAATATTGGTTGTAATTTTGCAGGAGAAGCTCCCACCGTTGGATTTATCCCTGGAGAAGCGGCGAAAGGGGACTTGATGGCTCACGAAGCCTTACAATCTAAAATCCTTCAAGAGCTTAAAAAGACACTCAAACCTGAATTACTCAATCGTTTTGATGCAACTATTGTCTTCCATACATTGGACAAGGATGCAATGAAGCAAATTTTAACCATTGAATTAGACGCTGTACAAAAGCGTCTTGAAAGTTATAACGCAACAATTGAGTTAACGCCAGAAGCGCTTGACCTCATTATCAATGAAGGCTTCAAACAAGAACAAGGTGCTCGTCCATTACGTCGTGCAGTTGAGCACTTCGTTGAAGACCCGCTCGCAGACACACTTCTTCAAGAAGGTTCACTTGAGGGGGTCTATCTCCTTCAACCTAGAGAAACACTTCCCTCTGGCGAAAAAACGCTTATTGCGCAGCGGATGCCTTCAAAAACATCAACACGCGCAACATCTAACTCGCGAAAGAGGAAAGTCACAACAACACGCAAAACGCCTAAACGTGCATTAAAGGCACGCAAAACAAACGCTTCTCAACCCGCATTTTAAATTTATTTTTAATGCGTAAAAAAAATAAAAAAGTTTGTAGATTTCACATGTTGTTTTGTTGTTCTTATAGGTGTAAAGGGATGTTGTCTTTTGGGCGCATACTTATTATGCGCCAGAAAGACGACAAATCACTCTCTTTATGGCATTATAAAGAAGAGGCCGGAAGGGATTTTCGGATTTACATACATAACACGGACAAACAAAACAACATATAAACGCATACATTTCATACCTCGAAATGTATGCGTTTTTTTAACAATGAACGAGATAGACGACACATTAGAAGTAAATCTAACCCCAGAAGGTCTCGCAGAGGCTTTTAATGCTCTCCGCAATCGATTGGGACAATTGGCTCAAAAGAGAGTCAATCCAATTCTTTTACGTCGCATTTCAATTGATGACATTCTACAAGAAACGCAACGCTCGATGCTTGCAAAAGCACAGTATTTTAAGACTCACCCTGAAGTTCCTCTCTATTTCAAATTCCGAACACTTCTTCTACAAACCATTTCAGAACTTGAGCGCTTTCATCTTCAGTCCAAGAAACGAGACCCTTATCGCGAGATATCCATTGATGATGCAGGCTTTCATACAGATCTTGCATCAGACATTCTTGGTGTCTTACCGGCTACGATTTCCTCTCCTTTAACAAAGGTTGCTCGACTTGACCGACATGCACTTCTCTTACAAGCATTAGAAACCCTTCCCGCGATTGATAAACATATTCTTACCCTACGCCACTTTGATGGATGTTCAAATATTGAAACGGCTCACATTCTGAATCTCTCTGAAAAAGCAGCAAGTATTCGCTATGTTCGAGCGCTTGTAAAACTTCAACAAAAATTGGTCCAATTTACGGAGTTCACAATCGATGGAGAACATTGAGGACCTTGTTGAAGCATATCTTACACAACTTAAGTCAGGTACCGCACCTGACATTAAAAGTTATATTGCTGAACATCCTGGATATGAAGAGCCCTTAGGCGATTTATTACCTTTACTTCTTGAGATGGAGTCTATCGGACAAACGGTTACACCGACCTTAGATGCACTCAATATCCCCCTTCCTTTTCAACTCACAGATGAATACACGCTTGTGCGAATGGTAGGCTTTGGCGGAATGGGGACCGTCTTTGAAGCTCAACAAAAATCCTTAAATAGACGATGCATTATTAAATTAATTTCACAACGCGTTTCAGAGAATGACCCTCGCCACTTAAACTTTATGCGAGAGGCGCGTATCATTGCTTTTTTACATCATCGTCATATTATCAAGGTCTTCAATGCAGGTTATGCCCACAACTTCTCTTACTATGCAATGGAATATATTGACGGGCAAGGACTCGACACGCAAAGTTTTACCGATTATCGTACCGTGGCAAAACTTGCGCTCCAAGCCGCAGAAGCCATCGCCTATGCCCATCAATATAATGTCACCCATCGCGATTTAAAACCCTCCAACATCTTCATTGACAAAGATGGGTTTATTCATGTTGGAGATTTTGGTCTTGCCATTCTCAAAGACAATGACGAAATCATGCTTCCCAATCGTGTTGATGGCGGGACCTTTCGCTATCTCGCGCCAGAAGCCAAGAAAGCATGTTTTACATTACACACCGATCAATATTCCTTTGGAATTTCGCTTTACGAACTTCTAGCAGCCGTCAATCGAGGACCTGCGAATCAATTGTCTTTAAATTGGCAACGTACAAAAGTTGGCACCTTACCTCCTCTCCCTGCTCCCAAAGACTTGGAAGCAATCGCTCAAAAATGCGCTCATCTTGATCCTAAGGAACGTTATACGACAATGGATGATGTGATCCTTGATCTTAATCGTTACCTTTCTGGAGAACCCGTTTCTGCGCGTGAACAATCCTCTCGAGAATTACTCACAATGTGGGCGAAACGAAAACCTACAACGGCAACTTTAACCGGCGTCGTTATTTTATTAACATCTATCATTCTTATTGTTGGAATTGTTTTTATTCGAGTTCTTTTACAAAGCCTTGACAATGTTACCAAAAACAAAGAAGTCGCACTCCAAAGTCAACGCGAAACAACGCTTGCATTAGAACAATTAAGACAAAGTCAAAGTGAAACAGCAACTGCACTTGACCTTGCAGACAAAACACTCACTCATATTCTTAAACATATTGACCAAAGCCCGACCTCTCGCTCTACAGAGAGGCTCCTCTCTACGATTCTTCCATATTACGAAACCATCTCCCAAAAGCATCTCTTGCCTCAAGAACAAATCTCTAAAGCAAAAATTATTAAAGGCCTCAACGCACTCAACATTGGCGATGTCGAGATGGCTGAACAACTCTTCCGAGACGAATGGGAAAATCACCCCACTGCGCATGTTGGAAATTTACTTATTGACACCCTTTTTGCACAAGGTAAAGATAAAGAGGCGCTTGAGCTTTCAATTATTCTTGTTAATCGCTATGGGCTTAATCCAGAAGATGATGCGACTGCTTATGCAATTGTTCATGCACTCACACATCTACCCTCTTATCAAGGGCAAGATGGTCTCAAACTTGCGCTTAACATTCTTTCACGACTTTATAAAAAAGAACCTAATAATCCCGATTATCGACTCACCATTATAACATTAATGGCACAACATAAGTTGCATGATTTTGAGGGAATGTTCAACCATCCAATAGAAACTGTTCTTCTTGAAGAACTTCACGACATCTACACCTCTCACCCAGAAAACCCGCGTTATTTCATCGCGTTCCTCAATCAATTAAGTCTTAGACTCACCCTAAACGATCCGCTTACAAAAAAAGAAGAAGCGTTCCTTAATGAAGGACTTCAACTTGCAGATGTACGCGTTCGTACATGGTCTGAAGATGCCCGAATTTTATTCGCATCTATTACATTATGGCAAAACTATCTTATGCGGCTTCGTCGCGACAACAATAAACGACGCGCACGTCTTCACGATGCGACGAAACATTTTGTTATCTTTGATGCTATTTACGACGACTCCTATTTTGCGAATGATATTCGCATTGCGTTTATTCACTATCTTTTTGAATCCTTTGAAATCGCAAAATGGGCGGGAGACGATTATCGAGCAGAACGCATTCGCACACAGTTGAAACATGCCATTCAACGTTATCATGGCGAAGGTAAAAAAGCGATAGAAGAACGCCTCAAACTCATCACACCTCCAGAGCCATCCACACCCTCCATGCCCCTTAAATAAAAGAGACGTCTTGCCTCTGCAAAACGTCTCTTGTAATTGATGCAACAAACGATTACTTTGCATCTTCCGTTACACGCATCAGTTCTTCAACAGAGGTAAAGCCATTGAAGACTTTTCTCCAACCATCTTGACGCAATGTTGCCATCCCCTCTTCCATTGCAGCCTTACGAATTTCCGCAGAGGAGCGACGACCAATAATCATTGAACCTATCGCTTCACTCACACCCAACAATTCAAAGATTGCACCGCGCCCTTTATAACCTGTATGCGTACAAGCATCACAACCTACAGGAGTATAGACAAAATCTTGTGGAGGAGGCGTCGGTTGATCCCACCAATTCATCTTCAATGGTGCTTGGGCACGGCACTTCGGACAAAGACGACGAGAGAGTCGTTGCGCCAAAACACCTGCAACCGCTGATGCCACAAGGAAGGGTTCCGCGCCCATATCCACGAGACGGGCAAACGCACCTGCTGCATCATTCGTATG
Organism: bacterium; assembly: GCA_030535915.1. Lineage (GTDB taxonomy): Bacteria > Verrucomicrobiota > Kiritimatiellia > RFP12 > DVOR01 > Spyradenecus. The sequence goes on along the minus strand of JAUNQZ010000039.1, from coordinate 9,916 downwards.
AAGCGTTGAAAACACCAAGTGACCGGTTAATGACGCATTAATGGCAATTTCTGCGGTTTCGCCATCACGAATTTCTCCAACCATGATGATATCTGGATCTTGACGCAAAAATGCACGCAACGCACGCGCAAAGGTCAATCCAATATCTGAACGCACCAATACCTGGTTAATACCCGCCATTTCATATTCAATCGGGTCTTCAGCCGTCATGATACGAACATTGACCTTATTAATTTCGTGCAAGAATGCATAAAGCGATGTCGACTTACCCGAACCTGTAGGCCCCGTAACAAGAATAATGCCATTAGGACGAGAAATCAATTTGCGCGTGAGATTGTAATCGCGCTCACTCATACCAAGATCTTTAAGTTGAACGAAATTGCCCGCTTTTTGCAACAAACGCAACGAAACACTTTCACCATAAGCCGTTGGGCATGTTGACACACGAATATCAATATCTTCCCCATTGAGGCGAATGCCGATACGACCATCCATGGGAAGACGCTTCTCTGCGATATCAAGGTTTGCCATAACCTTCAAACGCGAGATAATCGCAGCTTTCAACTTATTAATTTGTGGTGGCACATCCACTTTATGCAACATTCCATCAATACGATAACGAATACGAAGCTCTGTTTCCATCGGCTCCACATGAATATCCGTCGCGCCTTGACGATCTGCTTCTGCAATAATCTGGTTCACGAAACGAACAATGGAGGCCTCTTGCCCCATTTCATTCACATCGATTTTTGAAATATTCGCTTCGTCATCTGAAACATCATAGCGGCCATCTTCAATCATCTTTTCGATGGCTTCTGCACCGACACCATAATACTTCTTGATGGCTTTATCAATTTCATCGGTTGGAGCAACAGAAATGCGCACTGGCATGCCCGCCACTTGACGAATACCTTCCGAAGCAGCGACATTAATAGGATCCGAAAGAACAATATTTAATTTGCCATTTTCAATCTTCAATGGCAGTGCATTATACTGGAAAACCGCACGTGCAGGTAAAAGGACAAGCGCCTCATCTGTGGGCCGAACCTTCGACAAGTCAACATAATCAAGACTGAGAACTTCTGCAAACTTTTCAAGGAAGTCTGCCTCTCGTGCCATTTCAAGACGCACAATTGCACCCGTAATACCGCCATCCGAAAGGTCTGCCGTTGAGAGAATCTCTAATTGTGCAGGAGTGAAAAGGCCTGTCCGCTTCAAAAGGTTCATCAAAAAATTATTTTGTAAACTCATATTCTTTCCCTTAATGATGGGTTACAAGATCAGCCAAAAATTGAACAAAACGTGGATAAATCGTATCCATCATAAAATTCTCTCGCGCCATACGCGCACTCGCCATGGATTCTTGTGTAATACGACTTCGTTTATGAAGATAGCCGAGCATCACACGCTTGAAATCTTCTACATCACCCGCACGATACATGGTGCCGGCTGCATACCGTTCAATCATCCCTTGGGTTTCACCCGTAAGGCAACAAATCATCGGCAAACCTGCCGCTGTATAGTCCGCCAATTTATAAGGAACGGCAACAAAACTATCTGGGAACATAGGAACTACTGCAACATCTGAATCCGATAACAATTGTTGCATATCCTCATTCGTCAAATAGCCATAAAATCGAATCGCCTCACACCCACTTGCTAAACGACGCAAAAGCGGTTCTTTGGGGCCAGCGCCTGCGAGATCAAGGCGAATACATTCCCCCGCATCAACAAGTTCTTTAATTCCTGTGACCACAGTCTGCAAGTCATAACTCCGTCCCATATTCCCCACATACACCACGCGTAAAGATTCAGACTCATCAATGGAATAACGAAAGGCGCCATTATTCATCCGCATAATGCCATGATAACATAAATGGCGAGGCGCTTTACAACCATATTGCATAGCGAGATTCAAATAAGTCAAACCAACACCTGAGACGGCATCAGCCTTACGATAAGCCTTACGCGCCGCACGATGCATACGATGGAAGAAAATACGACCTAACAAATCACGCAACCAACTCGGTCGAGGCAAAAGACGATAAAAATTCTCTGGCCATGCATCCATGATATCGACGACCGTTTTACATCCCCAACAACGACGAAAATCACGAGCGACTTTTGCCGTTTCAATCGGAGGCCAAGAAGTTAATATAAGATCAGGCTTTTCAATTTCTCCACGTTCAACCGCAGCAATTGCAATCGTCCGCCAAGCTTTTGCATACTTACGATGACTCCACAAACGACGAAAACCGATATTGTCCGTATAAGGAAGCGTTGGCACAAGGCGAACTTCAAAACCTTCGTCTGCAGTATAAACCGCAGGGAGATCACGATGCTTCTTCACAGCATGAGAAAAATCACTACTCCACCAAATCACCTGATGTCCCGCACGATGCAATGCACGACAAAGCAAATTATAGCGTTGCGGACGACGCCCCTCGCCGGGTAAATTATCAAATGGATTATTGACCCAAACAATCATCTGCTTTACCATTCCTTCTCAGGTGCTCGTACGACACGATTGTCCTTAGCAATACGCAAGCGTTCTGGGTAATCCAAGGTATAATGCAATCCACGACTTTCATGACGCGCCATTGCAGAACTAATGATGATTTCCGCGAGGTCTGCAATATTACGTAATTCCAACGTATCCGCGGTGACAAGATAATCAAAGTAATACTCATTTATTTCTTCACGCAAATTACGCACACGACGCAATGCACGTTGAAGACGCTTATTGGTACGAACAATACCTACATAGTCCCACATACAGGTACGGATTTCCGACCAATTGTGAGCGACAAGAACCGCTTCATCCGTTGGCACCGCATGACCATAAATCCAATCTGGAATCGTAATATGTGCCACAGATGGTACTGGTTGAGCGCAAAGTGAAGCTGCACATTCACACCCACATACGAGCGCTTCCAACAACGAATTACTCGCCAAACGATTCGCACCATGCAAGCCCGTACACGCACATTCACCAATAGCATAAAGACCTGGTAATGTCGTCTGTCCCTCTACCGTCGCTGTAATACCACCGCAACAATAATGCGCCGCGGGAACGATCGGAATTAAATCCTTGGCCATATCAATGCCAAATTCAAGACACTTCGCATAAATACCAGGGAAGCGTTGCTTCAAATAAGCTTCGCCCTTCTCACGAATATCCAAGCAACAATACGCATCTCCGCGTTTCTTCATTTCCGAGTCAATTGCACGAGCAACGATATCACGCGGAGCTAAAGAACCACGACTATCGTATTTCTCCATAAAGGGTTGACCATCGCGGGTGACGAGCACCGCTCCTTCACCACGAACCGCTTCACTGATGAGAAATCGCTTTGCCTTAGGATGATAGAGACAGGTCGGATGAAATTGAACCATCTCCATATTGCGGACTTCAGCACCGGCACGCCAAGCCACCGCCACGCCATCACCCGTTGCAATATCCGGATTACACGTGTATTGATAAACCTTACCGCACCCACCCGTTGCAAGAATAATCGCGCCTGTACGCACCGCCCAAATTTCACCCGTCTCCGTACTTAACAAATAAGCACCGACTACGCGATTCTCTCCTCCTTGACATAAGAAACGAGTCGTAACCAAATCAATCAGCAATGTGTTTTCACACACATGCAATTTTGTTGTTGCACGCACTTTTGCCGCAAGGGTGCGTTCAATCTCACGACCCGTAATATCCCCTGCGTGCAAAATACGACGCCGCGTATGACCACCTTCACGCGTCAAGTCAAAACCATCTTTGGAGGTCGTCTCACCGGTTGTTGAGAAAGGCACCCCCATCTCAATCAACTCACGCAACCATTTCGGCCCCGCCTCAATAATACGACGCGCAACCGCTTCATCACACAGTCCAGCGCCCGCATCTAAGGTGTCCGCAAGATGGAGATCAAATGAATCATCCTCACCCATCACGCACGAAATACCACCTTGTGCATAATTTGTGTTGGATTCTTCAAAGGCACCTTTTGTCACTAACAAAACGCGTCCATGACCTGCCAACTTCATTGCAGCCATTGACCCAGCAAGACCAGAGCCCACCACGAGATAATCACAATCGAGCGTCCGCATGCATGTCTCCTTCATTCAAAACCATCGTTTGGCGACGACACGCCCAGCAACCATAAGCAATCGTCACAAAGAACGATGCTGGCAACCGCGTCCGTGCGGTGACTTTCACACCTAATACCGCCGTCTTACCACCAAGACCCATGGGGCCAATCCCCAACGCATTCGTCTCTTCTAAAAGTTGAGTTTCAAATGCTGCGAGGGTTGGATTGGGAGAATGATCATCCAAGCATCGCAACAACTGATGCTTGGCTTGTGCGAAACCTTCTGCACGATCCGCACCAATACAAATGCCTAAAATCCCTGGTGCACACCCTTGTCCTTGAATCCGATAGACGGCATCCAAAACACAAGTTCTCACCCCTGCCAAATCACGCCCAGCATTGAGTCGAGCATCAGGGAGCGAATACTGACAACTCATATTCTCACTCCCGCCACCTTTCATTAAAAGCGTCACCTCAGGTGCTGTGACATCGGCTTCTTCAAAGTGGTGTACGGGGATGCCTTCTCCCACATTATCATCAATGGATGCCCCCGTAAGAGCATCAATAGTATTTTTACGCAACCAACCGCGTTCTGTAGCTTCACGCACCGCTTCAGCTGCAGCCGCCATCAACGGACGCTGATGTGTTCCTGCGGGAACTCGCCAAAAGAATGTCAACGTGCCCGTATCCTGACACATCGGTGTTGACTGTTGTGCTGCTAAAGTACAATTTTCTTCAATCGTTTCCAAGATAGAAATCGGTGTCGCCTCAGACTCAACCACGCGCGCACGCTTCAACGCTGCCTCAATATCCTTGGGCAATGTGCACGATGTCCGACGAACAAGTTCTAATAATTGCGTTTTTATATCCATATTTATATAGTATAGCACAATACGAGCAAAATGCATACTCTTTTTCTTCTAAAAACCAAGAAAATCTTAGCTTTTAAAATGCATTTAAAAGCGCTCCTCATTCTGCCTTTTAACGATAAGAAACGCTGTTTCCCTTCTCACGGAAACAGCGTTTCAATCAATATTAAATGTTGGTAATAACGAGGAAAAATCCTCTCTTCATTATTCCTCTACAACGAGACGAATGGCGACATTCGCAACTCGCTGCCACTGAGGATAATGAACACGCAAGCTCACGCGAGAGAAGCGAGGGAGGAGGTCCCAAGCGCCACCGCGCGCCACAACTTCTTGATCAGCCGTGGGGGTGTTACGAACATCATCTGCGTAAGGATACGGAGCATAAGCCGATTGCGTCCATTCCGCAGCATTACCGATCATATCCTTAAGTCCGAAGGCATTTGCTTTACGCTTGCCAACAATGCCGAGCACCTTGTCACCATCATTGTAACGCATATCACGATGATAGTAGTTCAAGGTCTGACGCTGGAAGTCCAACTTATCCAATGCCGCATCTGCGAGGTTTGCATACGGTGCAAAGTTATCATTCTCGCCACCCCAATAGAAGGGCGTATCCGTACCACCACGAGCAGCCCATTCCCATTCCGCTTCGGTCGGGAGACGGAACTTCTTGCCGGTCTTTTCAGAAAGCCACTTGCAATAATCCTGAGCTTCCTGCCAAGAAACACGAACCGCCGGGAACCACGGATCAGACATAATATCAACGCCAGGACGCGTGTGGTCTTTACCGAGTTCATCAATGTACCCATTATAGTGGTCGGGCTTATAAGCCTTCCAGTTACGCAAGGGAACTTCAATATCCGCCATAAGGAACGGCTTCTTGATTTCAACGACATGTGGTGTTTCATCACCGTAACCATTCGCATCACCCATCACGAACTTACCTGCGGGGATTCGCAAGAAGGTCAATGAACCACCCGGCATATCCACCTGAACCTGTTCTGCCTTCACATCCTTCAACGGCCAACCTTCAACCTGCGGGACGGTTACCTCCGCGCGCTTTCCAGCTTCACGCGGTTCGTAAGGGATCTTTGCGATATCCGCCTTAGCCTGTTCAAAGCCATAAGCATCCGCTTCAAGGATGGGGTCAGGGTTTGAAACCTGATACTTCTTTGCCCACTTTTCGCGGCGTGCACGCGATTCATTCATACGCTCAAACTGCATCTGCGGGCCCTTGATGCCAATCCAGTTACGATGGAACTCATTTGCCCAGTTAAAGGCAAAGTCGGTCCATGTCCCCCAGAAGGGTGCATTCAAGTCAATCCAAGTGTAGAAGACTTCCCATTCTTCAGGAGTCAATTCAACACCATGGTGACCACGCTTAAGGAGCTGAATCAACGGCGAAGTATTCGCAGAATATTCACCTGGGTTAAAGAGGTGGTTGTCACTTTCAGGACCCGGACGACGAACATACGGGTTGAGGTCGTGATAGGAACGCGAGAACGCACCCGCACCACCTGGCAACATGCCATCGCGATACTTCAAGACCACAGGGTCAATATTCGCCAAGTTCGGACGACGACCATTCAATGTTTGCTTACCATAGATACCATCCATTGCCATATCGGTGTCGGTATTGGTATCATTATGGCAACGCGCACACTTGCGCTGCAAAATCGGCTGTACATCACGCAAGAAATTCCATGTTGGGCCCTTCTTATTCACCTTCGGCCAAGCTTGAAGTGTTGCAGGCGCCGTCAACAATGGCGGCACATTATAAATCGAGTTTGCCGATTCGTGACAACCCGTACAAGAAACGCGTTCACCCGGCTGACCTACGAGCCAAGAACGCATAATCTGCAAGGCTTGACCCTTTTCATCCAACGGCTGAATCGAAATCGGTGTATGTGCAGGGGCCTTGAAATAGACCGAGCCATCTTCGCTCACAGGCGCTGTACCCAAGACATACTTCATATCCCAAGAGGATTCCGTACCAACGCCTTCATGGCTACCGGCTTTCACATAAGCATAGTGATACGCAAAGACACGCACATTCTTCACCGTGCCACGCGGAACGCCACGCAAGCCCGGACCATTGTAAATATCAGCCACATGAATGGTGCATTCCTTTTCCCCAGGAACGATGCTGTCGGGATAAACCGGAGGTGTTTCACGCTCCGTGAAGTGAATGGGATCCGTGAAGGAGTAGCCTTCTACTTCGCACAACAATGTAATGTTGTCATAAATATCAATCAAATAGATACCCCAAAGGCCATCATTCGCACCACGCATTGCGGTAATGAAGAAACGACCCGCTCCATCATCACGCGGATTCGTTCCCAACGGATACGGCGTCAAGAAACGCGGCCAATCACCCGCATAGAGATAGTCCTCAATGCGTTCAGGGATTGGCTTTTTCCAACCCGGGAGCATCTGTTCACAACCTGCAGCTTCGGCACGCCCCTTCGACACATCAAAGAGTGCCAAGCGACCCGTCTTCGGCGCATGGTGACCTGTCACAACGCAAATAAACTTACCATTTGCACCAGGAATCGGCAACGGATCACCATAGTGGTTCGGCCAGAAGCTATTCGAGCCGAAGTAAGCCAACTGACGGGTACCATCCGGACGCATTGTCATCACAATGCGAGAAAAGAAGTGCGTCAAATCGCAATATTCCCAACGGACAAACATTACACGACCATCGTCCATCACGCACGGAGACCAGTTCGAGTCTTGGTCAAAGGTGAGACGCTCCATCTTATCCGTACCAGGGGTAAAGCGATAGGTATTGGTCATTGCCATACGCCCCGATTCACAAGGCAAGCCCTGTTCTGCAGCCGTTGCGGTAACGATAAACTTACCATCAGGCAAGAAGCAACCATCACCAATTTCATAGTCAACACCCGAAGGCGTAATCGCCTTAGGTTGACCATCAGCAAGACTCATTTCCCACAATTTCAAACGATTTGCATCTGCGGGATCTTTACGCACAAAGCACACTTTGTCAGCATCCCAGTGCAAATCCACGCAAGAAATCGTATTGTTGGGAGAGTCAAGCAAAGTTTCCACTTTGGGCGTACCCGAAGCAATATCCGTGATCTTCACCAAGCGAGAATTTAACCCACGATTGGCTTCAAGCATGTTGTAGCAAGCCATGTTCGCTTGACCAGGAGCACCTTGACGACGCGCATTCACACCATGATGATACGATGTTGCAAGGATTTCCATCCCTTCCAACATCGGATACTTCAACATCGCAGCACGCACATCTTGTTCCAATGCCAAAGCTGCAGATTCATCACCCTTTTCATGCAAGGTCTTCAACGCAGCAGGCTTACGATCCTTCACCGAAGCAATCACCGTGCGAAATGCCGTTAACTCAGCAGACTCCCCATAGGTCGCCTCCCAATCATCAGCCATACGCGTCAAGGCTTCCGGATTCAATCGTTCAACACGACGAACCGTCGACTTTTGTGCGGGCGTCAATGCCATCACACAGCAAGCCAACGATGCAACTAAAAAACACAATGAAGCTTTCATATAAATACTCCTCGTAGATAACATTCTTTAGTGTATCAAAAAAGCGTAAAAAAGTAAACCCTATATTATATGTAAACACCACAAAAAAGCGTTTTTCCCCCCTCCTCTCAAACCCCTTAAAATCAAGGCTGCCGAAATCCGATTTCAAAGTCGCCCTTTTTGCTCGTCAAAGTCGCCCACTTTGAAGCTCAAAGTCGCCCTTTTTGAAATTGCGGTTCATCAGGGACTAAAAAGTACCAATTATTACGAATTTCAAAACAAGTGATTTTGACGCGCAAAACAACTGACTTTAAAGGTCAAAACAAATGACTTTGAGAACGAACTCAAAAAGCCTCTTTTTATCCCCTCCCTCGTCCACCTCTATGCAACTGTTACACCTCCTACAAAAACTCAAACGAGACATCGAAAATCTTTATTTCTACAAAAAGTCCCCCATCTAATGTGAAAAAGGATGCAAAAGTCAATACAAAAAAAGCACCGATGAGCTAACATCGGTGCTTTTAATTCAATCCTTTAGGGACTCAAAAGCTTACCAAAGCTTTGCAGGATAGACGCCTTCGTCAACCATCTTTTGGATAGCTTCCACGACGACAGGCTTGTCTTCACGGTAGGTCACGCCAAACCAGCAGCTATTGGTCGGAATCACATCAACCGTAGCCTTACCAGCCTTGACGAGTTCGTCCACATAGAAAGGAATGTACCATTCAGCCTTGAGCTGACCTTCGTGTTCCTTGAACCATGTGGTGAAGCGTTCTTCCATGCCATCAAAGAGTGCAGGAGTAAAGCCCCAGAGGTTGAGCGAAACACGGCAATCGCCCTTGAGCGGATTGGGATTTTCAGGATCTTCTTCGTTCTGAATGGTGCCATCAGCCTTTTGGACGATCTTGGTCATTTCGGTCACGCCGATAAGCTTGCCATCATCTGCGACTTCGCAAATGCCACGAGCAACAGAACCATTTTCAGAAAGGGTCTGATCCAAACGATAACCAACCATTGCGAACTGCTTGGGTTCTGCAGCGCAATCAATGTTAGCGAGCACCTTGCCGAGCTGCATGAAAGCGTCCGTACCATAGAAGTCGTCAGCGTTAATCGCTGCAAAAGGAGCGTCAATCACATTGCGAGCCGAGCGGATTGCATGTGCGGTACCCCAAGGCTTTTCACGACCTTCGGGGAAGGTGCAACCAGCAGGGAGGTCCAAAGGATCCTGGAAAGCGAGCTCAATTTTGATTTTACCTTCATACTTCGCAACAATCTTTTCACGGAAGGCTTCTTCAAAGTCCTTGCGGATGATAAAGACGACCTTATCAAAGCCTGCACGAATGGCATCATAAATGGAATAGTCCATAATGGTTTCACCAGACGGACCCACAGAGTCAATCTGCTTGAGACCACCATAACGGGAACCCATGCCTGCAGCCA
>JAUNQZ010000038.1 GCA_030535915.1 bacterium | reverse complement strand
CTCGTCAAAAGGGCGACTTTGAGCTTCAAAATGGGCGATATTGAAAATGCCTTTCATTCGCCTTCAAAAAAACCGTCTAAAAAAGGTTCCATTTGAATGTTAAAGTTTATGGTTTTTTGGATTATTTTCTTTCAATTTTCATATTATTATGCTATATTATATGTTTACATTAAAAAGGAAAAGTGTAATGAATCTTTTAAAGTTAATTTTTGGTACGAAAAATCAGCGTGACATCCGTCGTTTGATGCCTATTGTGAAACGTGTCAACGCGATTGAAGAAGAATATCAGCAACTTTCTGAAGACGCCCTTAAAGCCAAAACTGTCGAATTTCGTGAGCGTATTGCCAAAGGTGAGAGCCTCGATGACATTTTACCCGAAGCGTATGCTGTGGTAAAGAATGCATGTCGCCGTTTGGTCGGGACGACTTGCATGGTTTGTGGACATGAACTCACTTGGAACATGATCCCCTTTGATGTGCAAATCGTCGGTGGCATTGTGTTGCACCAAGGCAAAATTGCTGAAATGCAAACCGGTGAAGGTAAAACATTGGTCGCAACCTTTCCGCTCTATCTCAATGCTTTGACAGGCAATGCCACGCATTTGGTGACGGTCAACGATTACTTGGCTCGTCGTGACGCACAGTTCATGGGGCACCTCTTCACTTACTTGGGTTTGACGGTAGGTTGTATTCAAAACTCGATGCCACCTGCAGAGCGTCGTGCACAGTATGCTTGTGACATCACCTACGGCACGAATAGTGAATTTGGCTTTGACTATCTCCGTGACAATGGTATGGCAACAGATCCAGCACAAGTCGTTCAGCGTGGTCATGCCTTTGCCATTGTTGACGAAGTTGACTCGATTTTGATTGACGAAGCGCGTACTCCGCTCATCATCTCTGGCCCAGCTAAGCGTACGGTCTCGGGTGAATATGTCGCCCAGAAGCCTCGCGTTGAAAAAATCTTCCGTGAACAAACGAAGATTTGTACACAACTTTTGGCTGAAGCGAAAGATTTCATTACAGCTGGTGATAATGAATCGGCCATGCGTCGTCTCTATCAAGTCTACCATGGCACTCCTAAGAACAAGCAATTCCAGCATTTGCTTGAAGATCCCGCAGTGCGCCGTTTACACGAACAAGTCGAAAACATGATGTTAACCGACATGCGTAAACGCGAAGCCCGTGAACTTAAAGAAGTCTTACTCTTCACCATTAACGAAAAAACGCGCGAAGTTGCTTTGACCGACCGTGGCACGATGTTCATCTCTCCCGATGATCCAGAAATGTATGTAATGCCCGACTTGGCGGCGATGCTTTCAGCTTTGGATGGTCAAGACCTCACAACAGAAGAGCGCACGCAACGCCGTCGTGAAATTCAAGAGAACTTTGCCATTCGTAGCGAACGCCTCCATGTCGTAGACCAATTGTTGCGTGCGTATGCGCTCTACAACCGTGACGAAGCTTATGTTGTTCAAGACAACAAGGTCATGATTGTTGACGAATTTACAGGTCGTATCCTTCCAGGTCGCCGTTGGAGTGAAGGGCTTCACCAAGCGGTTGAAGCTAAGGAAGGCGTTGATATTGAACGCGAGACCCAAACCCTCGCAACCATCACAATTCAAAACTACTTCCGTCTCTACAAGAAACTCTCGGGCATGACCGGTACGGCAGAAACGGAAGCTACAGAATTCCACGAAATCTACAAGCTTGATGTAGTTTCGATTCCGACCAATCGTCCGATTCGCCGTGTAGACTCTAATGACCTCATCTACAAATCGCAACGCGAAAAGTATCGTGCGATTATTGATGAAGTTCGTAAAGCACACGAACGTAAACAACCGGTACTCTTGGGTACTGTAACCGTTGATACTTCGGAAATCTTAAGCCGTATGCTTCGCATTGCAGGTATTCCACACAATGTTTTGAATGCGAAAAACCATGCAAAGGAAGCTGAAATCATCGCACTTGCAGGTCAACCTGGTGCCGTTACGATTGCGACCAACATGGCAGGTCGTGGTACCGACATTAAGCTTGGCGAAGGTGTCGTTTGGATGGACAAAGAACAAATCTTTGATAAGCAATTGACCTTAGATTCCGTCCCGAAGGGTGAAAAGCACACGTTGCGTCGCCTTTTGGAAGAACGCCCTTGCGGTCTCTATGTGATTGCATCTGAACGCCACGAATCCCGTCGTATTGACCGCCAGTTGCGCGGTCGTTGCTCGCGTCAGGGCGACCCTGGTGCAAGCCGCTTCTATGTTTCACTCGAAGATAATTTGATGCGTCTCTTTGGTAGCGACCGTCTCGCTGGCTTGATGACTCGCCTCGGATTAAAGGAAGGCGAAGCGATTGAACACCGCTGGTTAAACCATACCATTGAACGCGCCCAGCGTAAAGTTGAGGAGCACCACTTCTCCATCCGTAAGCGCACCTTGCAGTATGACGATGTGATGAATCGTCAGCGTTCAATCATCTACGAATTGCGTCAGGACATTTTGATGAATCCTGGTGCTGCACACGAACGTATCCTTGACATCTTTAATGATGCGATCTTTAGTCAGTGTGAAGCCTTACTTCCCTCTGAGAAGGATGCCGATCCTCAAGGTCTTGTGGAATGGATGGCGGCACGCTTCCCTGTGCCTTGCACGCTTGAAGAATGCACCGCATGGGCGGGACAACCAGAAGCTGCAGGTCGCGCACTCTATAATCGTGTTGAAGCGGCGTATAATGCCAAGTGCGAAAGCGAAAACCAAGAACTTCTTCCTACATTAGAACGCATGGTTTGCTTGTCCTCTATTGACGAAGAATGGCAGAAATTCCTCGCTTCGATGGATGACCTTCGTCGTAGTGTCAGTTTGCGTGGCTATGGTCAACGCGATCCATTGGTCGAATATAAGCGTGAAGCCTATGAGATGTTCACAGATCTTATGATTACGATCAAGGGTAATATTGTCCGTGGGGCCTTCCGTGCGACAACTAATTTTGAAGCTTTTATGGCAGGGCGTGCGCGTCAACAGCATCGTATCGCTGTTGTCAATCCTGCAGAAGCACTCAAGGCTCAAAACCAAGACACGCCCGCAGTTGAAGCACCTGTAGCGCCTAAAGCGCCTGCAAACTTTACCGTTACCGTGCCTGGTTTAGCGGCTCCTGAAGAAGATGAACCTGAAGCCGATTCCATGCCGGAAGTACCCCCAGCGCCTCAGACGCCCCAAGGACCAAAGCAAGGCTCATTTGAAGCTTTAATGCAACAAATGCAACCGAAGGCACCGGTCGTCTCCCCCTCCCCCGCTCCTGGCAAAGTCGGTCGTAACGATGCATGCCCCTGCGGTTCGGGTAAGAAGTACAAAGTTTGCTGCGGTCGCTAAATTCCAAGACCCTAAAAATAAAGGGCGTTAAATAGTTCATTCATTTCAAATATTTAATTGCCCTTTTACTGTTATAACTCAAATATAACCCTATGTTTGCACATTCAGACTATCAATATCGTGACAATGGTTTAAATCTTGGGAAGCATGCATTATTGCTTTTCATTTCGATTGTGGTCTCCTTTATCGTACACTTTTGTTTTGCCTTTTTCTACGACTCGATTATTGATGAAGAGGCATTTCGTGTCAATAAAGACAAAGACCCATCCAAAACGATGGAAAATGATGCTCCGCTTCGTTTCAATGAACTCAACCGAATTGTCGGCATTGTTCAAGAAACGCCCGAAATCTCACCCGATGTTCAAAAGGCGACAGAAACAACAAATGTTCATACACTTGCCGACGATGCAATTGCAAAAGCATTGCAAACGCCACAAATGCCTGAACGCCCCGTTATTCCCGAGACCTTTAGTGATGCAACGCTCTCCATCCCAGGAAGTGAATTAATTGATTTGCCTCCGCCACCAGCCGCAACAATTCCAGAAAAAGTTGTCGCATTGCCGGAAAAAGAACATGTTGAATCACAATGGGCGATTGACGAATCGGTCCTGCGAGAAGAAATTGGAAGCGATGTCGTCTTTTCGGCACCGCTCTTTGAGGGAAGTTATGTTGATGCTTCAATTGAGACTGGCATAACCCTTGAACCCGCGGGAAATACACCTTTCGCAGACTTCCAAACCACGAGCTCCGTATTAAAGCAACTTGAAAGCGAAAGCACAAGTGCAACCGTTGCAAATGACTTACAAGCTTCAATGAATGCCACGTTAAATGCAACCGAACTTCCAACCTCTGGTAGCGAAGAGGCAATCCAAAAGGCGTTGGAAGAACTCACGGTGGAAGCGCCCTCCTTGACGGGTGGCACAGAACCTCCACGGAAATTTATTGCCATTGACAAGAGCTTGAGTGTGGCGTTAAAGCTTTATTCGTCTCCTGCAGATGCAACACATGATTATTACCAAATTGACATTGTGCGTCGTCCGGAGAGCCCTTTGCCCATTATGCCCAAGGATGTCGTCTTCATTCAAGACGTATCGGGGTCCATTGGTCGTAAACGCATGGAAGCCTGTAAGGTAGCCTTGAAATCTGCGCTTTATCATACCTTGCGCAATGGCGATCGCTTTACAATTTTTGCCTTCCGTGACTTTACATTAACACCTGCAGCTTCATGGATGACATTTGATTCGTCGTCTCGTGAAAAGACCGACACCTTTATTGAATCCTTGCGTGCGCGTGGCGACACGGATATCTTTTCGCTTTTAAGCCAAGACCTTCCGTCGCTTGAGCGTCACCCTAAACGCCCCTTAATTGCCATCATTATCACGGATGGTGAAGCCACGGCCGGCGTAACAGAAACAACAAAGATTATTGGTGAATTCACCCGTATGAATCAAGGAAATATTGCAGTCTATACCTTTAATGCAAAGCGTTTTGACCCTTATTTCTTGGATATGTTGTGCTATTCAAACCGAGGTGAAAATATCTCCTCTTCAGGTAACCCCGAACGCGTTCCTGAAGAGCTCCAACCCATCTTTGATAAGATTCGTAATCCTGTGATGAAAGATATCTCACTTTCCTTTGACTCAAAGAGTGCGAGTGAAATTCATCCCAAGAAGCTGACCCATCTTTTTGCCGATCGTTATTTAACCGTCTATGGGCGTGTACCAAAATCAACGACGGAAGTTTCTTGCCAACTCACAGGTCAATCCTCTGACCGCGATTATGATGCAGTCTTCCAGTTTGACCTCAAAAATGCAACCAAAACGGACGAAAACTTGCGTTCCCAATGGGCAAAGCGTGCGATGTTTGATATGCTTGCCGAATATGCCGAGAATCCTTCGGCACAATTGCTCAAGCAAATTGAAGACTTCTCTCGCACTTACCATGTAACGAACCCATATCGTTCAGTCCCAACAACGAAAAATTAAGATGACAGTGAAACGCCCCGAACTTCTCGCACCTGCAGGTGATATGGCTTCTTTCCATGCGGCTTTAGCACATGGAGCAGATGCCATTTATATTGGTGTGGGACGCTTCAATATGCGTCGTTCACAAGATGGCTGCATCCAACCCAATCAAATTCCTGGGATGGTTGAGGAAGCCCACGCAAAAGGTGTAAAGCTCTATGTTACGCTCAATACCATTGTTTATAATGATGAGCGTGAATTATTGCAAAGCACAATTGAATCGCTTGCGAAAGCAAAGGTTGACGCGGTCATTTGTTCCGATTGGGCGGTGATTCAACGCGCAAAAGCGGCGGGGATTCCCGTACATGTTTCGACACAAATGTCGGTCTCAAATGCAGACACCGTTCGTTTCCTTGCTACACAAGGCGTAGAGCGCGTGGTACTTGCGCGTGAGTGTTCGCTTGAAGACATCGCCGAGATTGTCAAAGAAACCGGGATGGAGATTGAAGTCTTTGCACATGGTGCACAATGTGTCGCAACGAGTGGGCGATGTTTCCTCTCACAATTTGCGTATCATTGCTCCTCTTCGCGTGGACAATGTTTGCAGCCGTGTCGCCGTCGTTATCATATCCAAGAGGTCGATGATGGCGAAGGATCCACTGCGGCCTTTGAAGTCGGTCCCTCTTTTATCCTCTCCGCGAAGGATCTTTGCACACTTCCAATTTTACCAGCCTTAATGGCAGCGGGTGTAACTTCGCTTAAGATTGAAGGTCGTGCACGTAATCCCGAATATGTCGCCAATGTCATCAAAGCCTATCGTACGGCAATTGATGCCATTGCAGCAGGGACCTATGATGCCGCCATAGAATCGGCATGTACGGCACTTGTTGAGACCGTTTATCATCGCCCCTTTGCACAAGGTTTACTTTTAGGGCGACCAGGTCAACATCAATTCTGCAAAGACGATGCAAATCTTGCAACAGAAAAGAAGGTCTACATTGGGGTGATTCGTAATTTCTATGCGCGTCCTTCAGTGGCTGAGCTTTTAATGCATGATGGTTCGCTCACGGTTGGGGATAAGATTGCGATTCATGGGCCATCTACAGGTGTGGTAACCTTTAATGTAGGCGAACTTCATCACGATGATGAACGCCCCGAAACACTTAAACGAGGCGATTGGGCGACCTTCCATGTGGATGCGCGGTTGCGTCCAGGGGATAAGGTCTATCGCATTATTCCTGCTTTCCCAACGCCATTGAGGTAAATGATTTTTAGTTTTATTGATGCATTATTTTGTTTTAAAGAATGAATAGGAAATGACAATGATGGAAGAAAAATATCCGTTTCACGCAATTGAACCCAAGTGGCAAAAATATTGGGACGATACTGGCACTTTCCGCTGCGATGCCGAAGATGACAGCAAACCCAAATTCTATTGCTTGACGATGTTCCCCTACCCGAGCGGTCATATGCATGTCGGTCATGGTCGCAACTATATTATGGGTGATGTGATTACCCGTTATAAGAAAATGACCGGTCACAATGTTCTCTCGCCGATGGGTTGGGATAGCTTTGGTTTGCCCGCAGAAAACGCCGCGAAGAAGTTCAATGTGCATCCACACAAGTGGACTATTGAAAATATTGCAGAAATGAAACGTCAAGTCCGCAGTTGGGGTGTTGGCTACGATTGGGAACGCGAAATCGCAACGTGTCATCCCGATTATTACAAGTGGACGCAATGGGTCTTCTTGCAAGCTTACAAGTTAGGCGTGGCTTATCAAAAGGAAGCGCCGGTTAACTGGTGTCCGCTCTGCACCAACCTCGCGAACGAAGAAGTGACCGCCGATGGACACTGTGATCGTTGCGGACGCGTGGTGGAGAAGAAGAATCTCAATCAGTGGTTCTTCCGCATTACGCAGTATGCCGATCGCCTCTTGAAGGATCTCGACCTCCTTGAAGGTTGGCCAGACAAAGTCCGTCAGATGCAAGCCAACTGGATTGGTAAGTCGCAAGGTGCAAAGGTGACCTTTAAGGTTACTGAGACGGGCGATGAATGTGCGGTTTATACAACCCGTCCGGATACGATTTTTGGTGTAACCTTCATGGCCATTACACCCGATCATCCGTTGGTGAAGAAACTCGTTGCTGGAACCGAAAAAGAAGCTGAAATCAAAGCTTTTGCAGAAAAGCTCGCCAACATTCCGGCCGCTGAACGTTTCTCTGATGCGACCGTCAAGGAAGGTGTCTTTACCGGTTTCCATGTGACGAACCCTTACAATGGCGATAGCGACATTGAGCTTTGGGTTACCAACTATGTGGTGGCTGATTCTGGCACTGGTATTGTGATGGCTGTGCCGACACATGACCAGCGTGACTGGGACTTTGCAACCAAGTATAATATTGGGAAGAAGATTGTCATTCAAAATCCTGAAGGTTCGTTGGATCTCGCGACAATGACCGCGGCCTATGTCGAAGATGGCATTCTCGTAAATTCTGGTGCGTTTGATGGCATGAAGAATCGTGAAGCCATCAAGGCTATCACAAAGGCTGGTGAAGAAGCGGGTTATGCGGCGTTCACAACGAACTTCCGCATTCGTGACTGGAATGTCGCTCGTCAGCGTTATTGGGGCGCTCCGATTCCAATCGTTCACTGCCCGCACTGTGGTGCTGTACCGGTTCCAGAAGATCAACTCCCTGTGCGTCTCCCCGATGATGTGGATTTCTCCAACACCGACCAGGGGAATCCCCTCGCCCGTCACGAAGGTTTCGTCAACACCACTTGTCCGAAGTGCGGTGCTGCAGCCAAGCGTGAAACCGATACGCTTGCACAGTGGCTTTGCTCTTGCTGGTATTTCTTGCGTTACATTGATGCACGCAATGACAAAGAAGCCTTCAATAAGGCGCTCGTTGATAAGTGGATGCCTGTTGATCAATACATCGGTGGTGTCGAACATGCCGTGCTTCACCTCCTCTATTCGCGCTTTGTGGTGAAAATCCTCAACGATGCCGGTGCGTTAGATTGTGTGGAACCCTTCCAGTCGCTCTTCACGCAAGGCATGATTTGCAAGCGTTGCGAAAAAGATGATGGCAAGTATGTTAAGGGCAAGCTCTACAAGATGTCCAAGTCGGTTGGCAATGTTGTTTCACCCGATGAACTCATTGCAACATATGGCGCAGACACCGTTCGTCTCTACACGCTCTTTATCGGACCACCCGAACTCGACGCAGAATGGCAAGACGCTGCTGTGCAGGGCCCCTATCGTTTCCTCTGCCGTCTCTGGAAGAAGGCTTACGAAGCGAAGGCCATTGTTCCTGAAGCCGATGTTGCCGTAGATGCTGCCGCGCTCAATCCTGCAGAGCGTGACCTCTTCCGCAAGCTTCATCAAACGCTCGCAGGTGTGACGGATTCAATTGAACATGGTTTCCGCTTCAATACCGCAATTGCACAATTGATGGAATTAATGAATGTCCTTGACAAGGCGAAAATTGATGCGACCTCTTCCGATGCGGCAAAGGCTCTTCTCCGCGAAACCTTAGTCACCATCGCACGCATGATGGCTCCAATTACCCCACACATCGCTGAAGAACTTTGGCAACAGTTTGGTTGCGCTCCCGCAGGTGTGATGAATGCTGGCTGGCCGACGGTGAATGCAGAAGCGCTCAAGGAAGAATCGCTTCAAATTATCTTGCAGGTCAATGGTAAGATGCGCGGTAAGATGTCCGTTCCGGCGGGTCTCTCTAAGGATGACCTTGAAGCTGCTGCGCGTGCTTCTGATGAAGTCAAGCGCTTTACCGAAGGTCAAACGATTGTGAAAGTGATTGTTGTACCTGGCAAGCTCGTCAATGTTGTTGCGAAGTAACGCGACATCATAGCTTAAAAAGAGCGAGGGCCCAATGACTCTCGCTCTTTTTTACCCCCTCTTTAATATTATTCATTGAAGAAAGCGATTTTATGACAGATGTCACAACACCCCCTCGTAAGGTTCGTGGAATTTCCCTCTTTTCTGGAGGGCTCGATTCAATGCTTGCCGTTTGCGTCCTTCGAGATCAAGGCATTGAAATGGATGGGCTCGTCTTTAAAAGTCCTTTCTTCTCTCCTGAGGGAGCCATTAAAGCTGCAAAACACCTTGGGATAACATTACACATTCTCGATTTCACTGAAACGATTTTAGGACTCGTCCGAAATCCTCCGCATGGCTTTGGTGGAGCGATGAATCCCTGTATTGACTGTCATGCCAATATGATTGCAGCCGCAGGTGCATTTATGCGTGAGCATGGGTATGACTTTGTTTCAACAGGAGAAGTGTTGAATCAACGCCCAATGTCGCAAAATCGTCGAAGTCTTGATACCGTTGCAAAGAGTTCGGGATTAGAAGGGTATCTCATTCGTCCTCTCTCAGCACAGTTATTAGATCCCTCAATCCCCGAACAAGATGGGCGCGTCGATCGTTCTCGACTCTGTGCCATTCAAGGACGCAATCGTCAACCGCAGATGGAACTTGTCCAACGCTTTGGCATTAAGGAATTTCCTTCACCGGCGGGAGGATGTTTATTAACCGAAAAAGGATTCTGTCGAAAGTTGCGCGACCTCTTTGATCATACCGATGGTATTCCTGAAGTGCGTGACGTGGAGCTGATGAAATATCCGCGTCAATTCCGTTTACCCGATGGTGGACGTATTATTGTCGGTCGCAATCGTGACGACAACAAACGCCTCAAAGCACTCGCAGCAAAAGAAAATCGTACCATCCTTCATACCGTCAATATCCCAGGACCTACCGCCCTTGTGATTGGAGAAATCCCAGAAAGCGATCTCCAACGTGCAGCTGCGATTATTTCTAACTATGGTGATAAGGGCGCGCTCACAGAGATTATTGTCAAGGTGATTACACCCACTGAAACAAAAGAAGTGACAGTTCAACCGCTTCCACGTGAAACCTATGAACCCTGGATGCTTTAAATTTCTCATTCATTAAGGTCACTTCTCAAAACTTGCGTAAAAAGCGATGCTTATGTTATACTGACTGTATGAAATTCACCTATCATGAGATTTTTAATACACTTCAAGGCGAAGGTCGAAACACAGGACGACCTTGTATCTTTATTCGCTTCTCTGGTTGTAATTTAAAGTGTCCTTGGTGTGACACAGACTTTTCTCCTAAAGCGACAGCCTCGTTAGATGAACTTCTTGAAAAGCTCTCAACATTTCAAGAAAAGAGTGTTATCTTTACAGGAGGAGAGCCGCTTTTGCAACCGCATCTATTGACGCTTGCAAAAGCTTTGAAATCCTCCGGCTATTGGCTTGGCATTGAAACAAATGGAACCATAGAACCCTCGACAGAATTGCGTGAAACGCTTGATTTTATTGCCACTTCACCTAAGTTCGGAGTTCCTTTAAGATTAACTTCAGCAAATGAAGTGCGCCTCGTTACAGCAGATGAAATTACACTTGAATGGTGTCAAACGATTCGTTCGCAACTCCCCGCTGAAGATTATTATCTCTCTCCATGTGACACGGGGCATGGTTTACAAGTCCATCGAGCCATTCAACTCCTTGGAATGCTCAATGTAAATTCCCCCACCCCTCCATGGCGACTCTCGCTTCAAACGCATAAATTGGCAGGTATTCCATGAGTATAACAACACAAGAATCCTCCTATAACGGATGCCGAATTGTCTCTCTTATTCCCGAAAATTCACAAGGAACAATGGTGTGGTTTCATGGTGGTGGTTGGATGATTGAACTTGGTGAAGATGCCATTGCTTGGGGGCGTGATTTAGCCGAAGCAACGAAACTTACCATTCACATGCCCGATTATCCTTTAGCACGAGATTTTGCGTATCCAAAGTCAAACGCTTGGTGTAGTGATTATTGGCGACATATTTGCCAAACAACGACAGAAAAATGTTACCTTGGAGGCGATTCCGCGGGGGCTCATTTGGCACTTTGTTCGTTACCCGCAGGTCGTCCTGAAAAAGCACTCTTCATCTACGCAGTTACAACTCTTTTACCCATTCGTAATGCAGGCTCTTGGGCAGCCTATCAAAAACGCGGTTGGTCACTCTCTCCACGCTTGATGGACTATTTTTATGATGCCTATTGCCCAAATCATGAAGAACGCTTCGGAGCCTCCCCGTTAGAGCAATTGGAAAATATTCCTCCAACGCTTCTTATTACCGCCGCAAATGACATCTTAGCAGACCAGCAAACTGCATTTGCACACCGGTTTGGTGCACAGCAAATCATCTATGAAGGAGCAACACATATTTTCCTTTCCCGAGAGGATGGCATTACTTATCGTGAACGAGCCCTTAAAGATGCTGTAGCATGGCTTTGTTAGCCATCATTTACAACGCCTCCCTGATCTCTTGCAACACATTGTTTTATAGACCGTCAAAAAAGGTCTAAGCGGATATTTTTCTATCTAAAAAACATTTTTTCGTTTGCTTACGCGCGCGCGTTTTGCTATAATATATGTTATTATTTATAAATAACATAAGGATGCCCCTATGTCTGATGTGATTGATGAGGAAAAAATCACCCCTGCACCTGGTTCTTATGATGCAGATTCTATTGAAGTTTTAGAAGGTCTTGAAGCCGTCCGTGTACGCCCCGCAATGTATATTGGCGACACCGTAGAGCGTGGCTATCACCATTTGGTTTACGAAGTTGTTGACAACTCGATTGACGAAGCGCTCGCAGGTTATTGCAAGACGATTAAGGTTGTTATTAACCCTGATGGTTCTTTGACTGTTGAAGACGATGGACGAGGCATTCCTGTCGCCGAACACCCCAAGATGAAGAAGTCAACGCTTGAAGTCGTCATGACGGTCTTACACGCAGGTGGTAAATTCGGTGGCAATGGCTATAAAGTTTCCGGCGGTCTTCATGGTGTAGGTGTCAGTTGCGTTAACGCTCTCTCTGAATGGCTTGAGGTCATTGTTCAACGCGATGGCCATATCTATAAGCAACGTTTTGAACGCGGTAAACCATGTGGCGAGGTTGAAATCATAGGAGACAGTGATGCGCATGGCACAAAAGTTACCTTTATGCCAGATCCGCTCATTTTCCAATATCGCGATGGATTCAAATGGGAAACACTCGAGCACCGCTTACGTGAATTAGCATTTCTCAATGGTGGCATCCAAATTGAATTGCGTGACGAGTTTTCCGAAATCAAACATAAAGAAATCTTTTGTTATGAAGGCGGCATCAAAGAATATGTCAACTTCATTAATGAAAAGAAAGACCCCTTACACGAAATTATTTTCATTTCTGGCACAGGGAACAAAGGGGATGATGTCATTGCAGTGGAAGTAGCCATGCAATACACCAAGGTCTATTCAACAATTGAAAGCTCCTATTGTAACAACATCAACACGATTGAAGGTGGCACACATCTTACAGGTTTGCGTACAGCGCTCACCTCTACGGTCAACAAATACATTGATGCGAACAAACTTCTCAAAAAGAATGAGCCTGCCCTCACGGGTGAAGATATTCGTGAAGGTTTAACCGTTGTTGTTTCTGTAAAGGTCCCGCAACCACAATTTGAAGGTCAGACAAAGACAAAACTCGGGTCGGATATCGCAGGTATCGTTCAGAGCATCGTTGCAGCCAAACTGAACGACTTCTTTGAAGAAAACCCAAAGACGGCGCGGACCATTTGCGAAAAAGCAATCTTGGCTGCGCGTGCTCGAGATGCAGCCCGTAAAGCGCGTGCAAATATCCTCAAGGGGTCTGTCTTAAGTAGTGCAGGTCTTCCTGGTAAACTAAGCGATTGTTCAAGCCGTAATCCAGCAGAGAGCGAACTCTTTCTCGTCGAAGGTGACTCTGCAGGTGGTTCTGCGAAGGATGGACGCGATCGTCGCACGCAGGCAATCCTCCCCTTGCGTGGCAAAGTGCTCAATGTTGAAAAAGCAACCATCAACAAAATGCTTGAAAACGAAGAAATCCGTTCGCTTTACACAGCTATCGGTGGCGATTTCTTAAAGAATGAGAGCCGTGAAGATGGTGATGATGAAGATGCTTTTAAAATTGACAAGGTCCGTTATCACAAAATTATTATTATGACGGATGCTGATGTGGATGGTGCACACATTCGTACATTATTGTTAACCTTCTTCTTCCGCAAGATGCGTCAGTTGATTGAAAACGGGTTTGTCTATTTGGCACAACCTCCGTTGTACCAAATCAAGCGTGGCAAAAAATCCGAATATGTCGCGAATGACGAAGAGCTTGCGCGTCGCCTTCTCTTAAGTTGCGAAAGCTTAAATTTCCGTCGCCCCGATCAAAGCGATGTCTATGTTGAAGAATTTGTCAAGTTGCTTGAAATTGCACTTGAAATTCAGTCTACATTGAACATTATCAAGAATCGTGGAATTGACCCACAAGCGTACTTAAAAACCTACAATCCTGAGACAGGTTCATTCGCTCGTTACATGGCTATTTTCCAAACGGAAGAAGGTCAACAGATTAACTTCTACAACGAAGAATCTGCACTTCAAGCGGCTTTAGCTCAGCATGTGACATTGCCAGAAGAAATCACAGAGCCTACGCTTGAAAATTATACTGCATTTGAAGTACAACAATATCAAGCCAAGCATGCCAAGGGTGCCATTCAATGGCTCGTTATTACACAAGCCAATCGTTTGCGCAACCAATACAAGGCATTACTTAATTTAGGCTTTGGATTTGCTCCAGAAGCATACTATCCCTATGAGAATGCTCCTGCTTTAGGCGAATTGGCAGATGGCGCACGCCCACCCGTTACAATTACAAGTCTTGAACAGTTGATTGAAGAAGTCCATCAACGGAGTCGTCGCGGTGTTGAAATCCAACGCTACAAAGGTCTCGGTGAAATGGACGCACAGCAACTCTTTGATACAACAATGGATCCTACAACGCGTCATCTCTTACAGGTTAAAATCAACGATGC
>JAUNQZ010000133.1 GCA_030535915.1 bacterium | reverse complement strand
CCTTGTCTTTATTAAAGGGGCGCCGACCGCTTATTGTGATTTTTGCAGAATCCATTGCAAAGACCTCAAATCGTAAATTATCAGATGCCGAAAAAATATATTGTTATCATCTAACCATTGCATGGGTTATTTTTATGACGGTGCATGTAGGGGTAACATGCGCCTCTCTTTTTTTAAGTCATACCTTTTGGGTATGGTATAATGGATGCATCACATACGTGTTAATGGGCGGAATGTTTCTCATCGGCTTTATTATTCGGAAGTGGAGGAAATTTGAATAAGGTTGTCGTTTTTAATACTTCTGGAAGTACAGGGACGCCGAAAGTCATTCAAAAGACGCTGGCGTCTTTGTCTCTTGATGCACAAATGTTGTCGCGTGCATTTGCTGAAATTTTTGCTGACAAACCGACATTTGTGGCCTCAATAGGTTCGCAACATATGTATGGGATGTTGTGGTTAGAGACACTTGTGCCGCTTTTGGAAGCGCCGCGTCATCTTGAACAAGTGACGAGTTGGGAAACTTTTTTAGAAGTACAAAAGCGTTATTCTTCAATTGTTTTTGTAACGACACCATCGTTTCTCGCGGAACTTTTAGCGCATCCACAAATGATTCCTAGAGAACATCATATCAAGGCTATTTTTACTTCTGGAAGTTTGTTACGGCCAGAGATTTCAATGGGGATTACGGAACTTTTAGGGGTGTGCCCAATTGAAATTTATGGGAGTACAGAAACAGGAAGTGTTGCTTGGCGTCAGTATGCCCGAGGGGATGTTTGGACAGTTTTTGATGGTGTTTCTGTTGCTTTAGCGGCATCTGGAGGGTTGTCTGTCGACTCTCCATTTTGTGTTTCAACACCATATGTTTTGAATGATGCGGTGACATTCTTAGATGAAACTTGTCGTACTTTTTTGTATCATGGGCGTTTGGATCGTCAAGTGAAAATTTTGGAACATATGGTTTCGCTTGATGCTATTGAACATGAGATGGGTAAATGCGAGTGGGTCGATAACTGTCATGCGATTGCTTCACGAGAGGGCGTTGCTCGCATTTGGATGTTGGTAGTACCTTCAGAAAAGGGGCGTGAGATAGCGCGTTTACAAGGCTATCAAGCCTTTGCTCGTGAATTGCGTCAATTTGCGGCACAAGTTCTGCCGAGCACTGCGGTCCCTCGACGATTTCGGTGTGTTTCTCATTTGCCGTATAATGCTCAAGGTAAGCTACCTCAAAAAGATGTTTTGCCGTTATTCGAGAGTTCGCGTCAGTCGCCACTCATTGCGTCTTGGTCTTTCCAAGGAGAAACTTTAGAGGTGATTTTTGCGTATCCTTCGGATGCAATTTATTTTCAAGGACATTTCCCAAACGCACCGATTTTACCAGGTGTGGCGCAATTGTTTACCGTGCGTGAAATGGTTGCACGAGCTTTTGGTGTTAAGGTGGATGGCTCAATTAAGCGGTTGAAATTTCAGCAACCTATTTTACCGAAACAATGGGTAACACTTATTGTTAAGCGTAAAGATATAAAAACTTTTGATTTCGCATTACAATCGGAACGCGGTGCATGTGCATCGGGACTTTTAACGGTGCGTGAAGAGGGGTAAGGCTACATGAGTGCAGATGCGTTTCGTCCGATTTGGGTGGTCCCTTGTTATCGTCATGAGTCAAGTTTGAGAAAATTTTTACCACAACTTGTCGCGACGGGTATTCCTATTCTTGTGGTTGATGATGGAAATGATGAGCCTCTAGCGCCCTTTGAGGGTGCAGATTTTATTCGTTCAGAAAAGAATGAAGGTAAGGGGGCGGCACTTGTAAGGGGTGCGCATTGGGCTACAAAGCGAGGATATACGCATTTGGTGCAGATTGATGCGGATGGACAACATTCGGTGTCGGACGCATTAACAATGATTGCAGTAGCAGAGAAAGAACCTAATGTTTTTATTTCGGGATTTCCTATATATGATGCTTCGGCTCCTATGACGAGGGCAAAAGGTCGTGAAATTACACGTTTTTTCCTTTGGCTTGAAACGGGATTAAAGGGTGAGGATGGTCTTTGTGGGTGTCGTGTTTATCCATTGCAACAGTTTTTGCAAGTGTGTCAACGCGTACGGACGCGTCGTATGGGGTTTGATGTTGAGGTTATTGTGAAGTGGATATGGCAAGGCTATCGTATTAAGCAGCACCATATTCATGTTACTTATCCGTTGGACGGGATTTCTAATTTTCGTATGCTTCGTGATAATGTGGGATTTTTTGCTCTTCATACGCGCCTTTGTTGTTTGCGTATTTTGCGATTTTTTTACAAGAGGTCTTTAACGAAAGATTTAGCAATTGACTTGGCTAATTCTAAATAGGGGCTAATATTTATTTCCTAGGTGTCAGAGTATGAAAACTTTTACTTATCATTTGCGTGTGCCTTTCTATGATGTTGATTCTATGCGTGTTGTTTATCATGGAAATTATACAAAGTATTTTGAAGAGGCTCGATGTGCATATTTTGAATCGCTTGGATTATCTTATAACGAAATGGAAGCCTCGGGATTTTTATTGCCAGTGATTTCGCTTAACATAAAATATATTCGTTCGTGTACCTTTGCTCAAGAGTTGGCCATAGAGGTAAAGCGCGAGGCAAATGATAATCTGATTATTTTACATTATCTTTTGCGTGATGCTAAGACGGGTGTAATATGTTGCAAAGGGAAAACACGACATGCTGCTATTCATATTGATACGAAGGCATTGCTTTTTGAATTACCACCTGCTTTTCTTGAACGCCTTAAGGTAGGAGAAGCCCAATTATGAGAAGTTTCTTGTCTCTCTTTTTTATTCTATGTTGTGCAATTGTGGGGATGGCGAAAGAACTCCCTAGGCGTTTTATAACGGCGGTACAACGTGCGCTTGATGCAGATGCAACATGGACAATGACAAAGACGATGCCCCAACTTCAAACTCCATTAGTTTCGTCGGGTCAAGTTTCATGTTGGCGTGAAAAGGGAATGATTTGGAAGACACTTGAACCATGGGAAGAAGAAATTCGTCTTTTTAAAACTTCAATGACTTTTATTATTGAAGACGAAGTAACAACAAAGTCATATGATGACATGCCTTATTACGAGGACATTTGTGAAGCAACGGATGATTTTCTTGCGGGAGATATGGATGCTTTTTCGGATCTCTTTGATTGGACATGGCAAGAGG
>JAUNQZ010000037.1 GCA_030535915.1 bacterium | reverse complement strand
GCCACGCCCGAGGTCTTACAACAATTAGAGACGCTTTTACAAACCTCCTCTTCGGCCTGTGTTGGAGAGATTGGGTTGGATGGCATTCGTTCTGTTGACGCGGCGAAACAAGCGTTACAGCGTACGTTTTTTCTCAAACAAGTACAACTGGCTATTTACTATCAACGCCCGATTATTCTCCATGGTGCACGCGCATGGCAAGCGCTCTTAGATACCCTTTTACCCTTTGCTCAAAAACTTCCAGCCGTTCTTTTTCATGGCGTAATGTTTGCACCAGAGCTACTTCAACATCCCTTTTTCAAAGCGTGTAAAAGCTGTTACTTTAGCATTAACTTGCAACTGCTGAATCCACGTTCAAAAACACTCTTTCGACTGCTCTCACATCTTCCGGTTGAGCGCCTCCTTATCGAAACAGATGCTCCCGATTTCTTGCCGCGCGATGCTGAGCCCCTCCTGCCAGGGACAACGCTGAATCATCCCAAACACTTACAGACCTTAAAAGAACGACTTGAAACGTTTCTAAAGACAAAAACGCTCACGCTTTACCCCGATTTTCTCGCCTCGTTAAAAGCACACAAATAAAAATAAATCTAACCTCTAAAAGAGAGACAAGAATTAAATTTTACTTGCTATACGATGCGGTTTGTGTCATAATGACGACATGATTGCGTCATTTACCATTCATAATTATCGTTCCATTCTCGAGGCGACATTAAACTTTCGCTATCCGCATGCACGCGCTTGTCGTAACCGAGACGTTCGCGAAATTTATCCATTCTTCCAAGTCAAAACAAAAGAAGAAACTGCTCGACTCTTACCCTGCCTTGGAATTTGGGGACCCAATGGATCGGGGAAAAGCAATCTTTTTCGTGCGTTGCGATTGTTTCAAGAAGTCATTCTCAATGGTCAGACGCTTCCCCTACCCCGTCTCTACGAGCCGAATCGTCTTGTTGCTGGACCTCGCCCAACACGGTTTGAACTTCAAGCTTATCTTCCTTACAAAAGAAAAATACATAACGTCATTTATCGACTCACCTATGATGAGACGCGCATCTTTGATGAAACGTTAACGTGCGACGGCACGTCTTATCTCTCGCGAGAGAACCTTGGTCCCTGCGAATTGGCGCTGTCACATTGTAAAGCTCCATGGATAAACGTTTTACGACAACACTTTTGTTTTATTGATGTTTGGTCAATGACAGGAAATGGGTATGGCAAACATATTTTTGCGCTCGCACAACAACTGCACGAAGACCCAACCCTCTTTATCGAAAAAGTCTCTGCGATTGTTGCACGATTAGATGTTGGCATTCATAAACTTGAACTGCTCACTGCGCCCGATGCTCCGCCACTTGTGGTCACCTATCATACCAACACGCTCGGAGAAGAGGTTTGTTTTGACATCAATGAAGAATCCGATGGCACGCAACGCATCCTTTTCCTCGTTGCAGAACTTCTTGCCGCGCTCACAAAAGGACAAACTATTATCGCAGACGAAATGGATCGTTCCATTCATCCGATTCTTTTTCGTACGCTCATTCGCATGTGTAAGTCCAAAGCCTACAACCATGGGAAAGGACAAATTTGTTTCTCTACGCATGACCTTTCATTAATGGAAGCATCAACCATTGCTCCGGAAGAAGTTGTTTTAGTTGGAAAACGAGGCGTTGAAACACGCATTGAAACGCTTTCTTCCCTCGTTCCTGGTCGTTCCTCAGCGTATTTATTTAAACGTTTTCGCGAACGCTATCTTGAAGGATGGTATCAAAACATTCCCTATCCAAGTTTGTGAGTTTATCATGCCAGCGCCAATCTGCATTTTTTGTGAAGGCCCCTCTGAAGCGCGTTATCTCAATGCGTGGAATGTGCGCCTACGCGATGCGAATATTCCTCTGGTATTTATTCCTAAACCGATGAATGGGGGAATTCTTAGCCATGTTAAACATGTTGTTCGAAAGTTTCAGTATACGCATCGTCGCACGCGCGCCATCGTTTGGGCCGACAGTGATCTCTACCATCGGAATGATGGAGGTTGTGCAACTGAATTACAACGGATTTGGTCAACGTTGCCGCCCTTTGAATTTTCTGTACACAACTTTGAAGACTTCATTGCTGCGCATCTTCCCAATGAAGATTTTGAACATTGGCAAGTAGAATTCAAAGATCACCTCATTGAACCTCTTCACTCTCGCGATTATAATCCACGCTTTCAACATATTCTTCGAGGTTACTCGAAAGGGATTCTACCACCAGCCGATAAAGTCATTACATTTGCAGCGCTTCGTCGCCTCAAACAACGTCTCCCCCTCTTACAACCTCCGAATTTACCAGCAAACATCAAACGTTATCCGCTCTTCGGCGAGCGTCTTATCACAGAAATTGAAACCGCTGCGTCGCTTTTGCTTGAAGACATAAAACAACCCTAACTTCGCGCGACACGCGCCTTGATCAATGCGTTTGCAGTTCTTTATCCCTATCGTAAAATATCGCATTCTTTTAGATTAAAATTTTAACGCCTTTTAGATTAACAATCGTTAATTATAAAAAAAAATAAATTCAATATATATTTTTTTTTAATTTTATTTTATAATACATTTTTTTTAAAAATTGATTATGTAAATGAAAAAGCGACTCGCTATTTAAAAACTATCATCCATGAGTTATTCCTATGCCGACGCCTCTGCCCTCAAATATTAAACCCAAGCTTGCCATCGTTACTCGTGATGAGGACGGCATTTCTTTACAAGATTTTCTCTCTGCTCGACTCAAAACGACGAAACGTGCAGCTAAAGCAATGATTGATGCCCGCGTGGTTTGGGTCAATCGTAAACTTGTTTGGATTGCGCGTCATCTTCTTAAGCCCGGAGATAAAGTCGCGTTTGTCATCCAACATAGCACAGGGGCACACCAGAATAAAACACTTGACAAGCGCCCACATATCCGTGTTGTATGGCAGGACGATTGGTTTCTCGCGGTTGACAAGCCTGCGGGCGTGCTTACACAAGGAAAAGATTCCGCGGAAGACATCCTCCGCGTACAAGAGCATAATCCTGACATCGCAGCTGTGCATCGACTTGACCGTGAAACCTCGGGCGTCATTCTCTTTGCCAAAAATGCAGAAGCGCTTGAAGCTGCCATTGCAATGTTCAAGACCCGCCGTGTTATTAAATATTATTCAGCCATTACGATAGGTGGCGTTGAACGTCTCAATTCTACACTCACAGAAACCCTTGATGGTGAACGCGCAGTGACCCACTTAAAGCGTTTAAAATCAACAGCGGAAGCCTCATTCCTTTCGCTTCGTATTGAAACCGGTCGAACGCACCAAATCCGTCGTCATCTTGCAGGCATTCGCCATCCTATTATTGGCGATCGTCAATATGGCATGAAACGTTCAGATGATCCTCGCATTCAATCGGTCACGCGTCAAATGCTTCACTCTACAGAACTTGAGCTTCCCCATCCAATGATTCTTGGCACACATATTAAAGCACATGCGCCACTGCCTGCAGATTTTCGTGCGGCACTTAAACTCTTTGGCCTTGGGAAACGATAACGCATCCCTCATACACGCTACATCAATGAAGGGTCCTCTGCGGAGGACCTTTTTTTACGAAAAACGAGAGCGTCAAATTTCCGCTCTCGTCAATAGACGCACTCACAAAGGGTTGCTAAATAAATATTAATCATCAAAATATTTTTCGCGACGAACGGCCTTTTTAGCACTCTGTTTAGCTTTATCATCAAGCATTCGTGCTTGTTGACGACGCGAGCGGCGCCGCTTTTGACGACGTATTTTCTCTTGCTCTTGTTGACGGCGCGATTTTTCACCATGTACAGCTTCAAGCATTTTTTCTGCAAGTAATCGACGCGCGAGCCAACGATTATCTTCGCGCGATCGAGAACGTTGTACTTTGACGGTTAATCCCGAGGGAAGATGCATTAACCGAACCGCACTTGCAGTTTTATTGATCTTTTGTCCGCCCGATCCACTGCCAAGCACAAACTGTTCTTGTAAATCCATTTCTACAAGACCCACGCGTAGCATGAGCATTTTTATTGATTCAATTGTAGCTGGCGTCAGTGGCATCACGAAAAAGAAAGCCTCATGGAGAACCATTGAGGCTTCACCTTTAACTTAAGCTTGCGTAATGCGCAAAAGGAAGTAATTTTTCTTACCTTGGCGCAAGAGAAGCACTTTTCCCTCTACGGGAAGAGAAGGTTCAACAACAGCATTAATATCGGTAACTTTAATATTATTTACCGAGAGACCTCCGCCTTGCACAAGACGACGTGCCTCACCTTTACTCTTCAAGAATCCTGCAGCAACGGCGACATCAATAATATTCTTATTAACAACATCTACAACAGGAAGTGTGGCTGAGGGGACATCCGAAGCGATTGACTCAAGATCCGCAGCTGAGAGGCCTTCAATTGAACCGCCGAAGAGAACCGCTGAAGCTTTTTGTGCAGTTTCAAGACCCGTTTGTCCATGAACTGCACGCGTAAGTTCTTCTGCAAGGACCTTCTGAGCTGCGCGTTCTTCAGGACGCGTACGAAGTGCTTCTGCAAGTTCTTCAATGCGTTCATCCGTAAGAAAGGTAAAGATACGCAAATAACGAATAACATCCGCATCGAGCGTGCGCAAAAAGAATTGATAAAAGGCGTAAACACTCGTTTTATCACTATTGAGAAAAATTGCATTACCTGCAGACTTTCCGAACTTTTGACCATTCGCATCACACACAAGTGGAATCGTAAGGCCATGGACTTCTGCCTCAGGATGCAAACGATGAATAAGATCGGTCCCCGCCGTAATATTTCCCCATTGGTCGGCACCTCCCACCTGAAGGGTACAACCATAATGTTTATAGAGATAATAGAAATCGTAGCCTTGAAGAATTTGATAGCAGAATTCCGTAAACGTCATAGAATTTGTTTCTGCGTTGAGACGCTTTTGCACGGAATCTTTGGCAAGCATCGGTTTCATACGGAAAAGTGTTCCGACTTCACGCAAGAAAGGAATGAGCGTATAATCCTTATACCAATCAAAATTGTTAAGAAGAATTGCAGGATTGGTGGGATGATTAAAATCTAAGAAACGCGAAAGATTTTCCTTGATGCCTTCAAGATTTTTCTCCACTTGTTCAGGGGTAAGAAAGTTTCGTTCTGTAGAACGGCCCGAAGGGTCTCCAATCATACCCGTAGCGCCACCTACGAGAGCGATGACGCGATGACCTGCACGCTGAAATTGAGCGAGCGTTTGAATCGCCACATAATTTCCAGCCTGAAGACAAGAAGCCGTAGGATCAAAACCAACATAAACGGTAAGCGGTTTTTCAAGCAATTGCTCCATCTTCGCTTCTTCGCAGGTATAAGCTTCAACGAGGTGACGGGATTTTAACATTTTAAAGAAAGACATAAAAACTCCATTCTAGAGGATTATAAGTATATTTAAATCAAATTGAGGAGGCGAACGGCGTTCAATCCCATAATAGCATCAAGTCGTTCTTGAGGGAGTTCCCAAGAAGCGATACGTTCTGCGTGCAATTTAGGACTCATCCATGGCCAATCACTTCCAAAAAGAAGATAATCTTGCGGGTGAGATGTCGCAAATTTGCGAACAATGGGTTCTACACCGCTTCCCGGTTGGAAAGAAAGATCAAGATAGATTTGGCGACCTAAAAGCATTTTTAAAGCATCTGGGCATCGCCATGCTGCACAATGCGCACAAATCATCTTGAGATTCGGGACTTTACGATAGACATGAAGAATTTGTTGTGGTGTTGCAAGACCTTCTTGACCATCAACAACATCATAGCCTGTATGGCACAAAATTGGAATATTTTCCGCCGAGATGATACGTAGTAATCGTGTCATTTTACGACCATCTAAACGTGCGTGCTGAAAATAGGGATGAAGCTTAATCATCTTCACGCCATATTGGAGGAGCTGCTTCATGTGAAGTTCTGCATCAGGATCATCTGGGTGAAGCGATGCACAAGGGATAACATGTCGCATAGCCAATTCACCAAGAGCTCCAGAGCGAAGCGCGGAGAGATACTTCAACATATATGTGATTTGTTCTGGACGGGTAGCGATTGGACAAATAGCGACCTTATCAAAACCTGATGCTAACTCGACATCAATAAGGTTATCAATCGTTCCCTTACCATACACTCGCATATCGCAAGCATTTCGAGTTTTCGCCAGGATAGACGCAATCACTTCAGGCGCTTTATGCGCTGGATAAGAATGAGAATGAATATCAACCCACATTGTTGACCTCCTCTCTAACCATTAAGGCGGAATGCACAGTTATAAATAGCATCTCCTTTAGAAAGAAAAAGACGCTCAAAATCCGTCTGTTCATCCGCTTCGCGAAGAAGTGGCTCTATCTCTGTAAAGCGAACATCCTCACTCAAATAGCGATACATTTCTTTAAAGTACTCTTCATGGTCGGTAGAAATATACATGCATCCCCCAGGAATAAAGATGCGCGCTAAGGTGTCACACATCTCTCGCTGGAAAAAACGATGCTTATGATGACGACGTTTGGGCCACGGATCGGGGAAAAAGAGATACATCGCTTGAACACGACCATCAGGGAGCAAGTCTCGTACAAAACGACCTGCTTCAACACGCAAAAACGTTAAATTGACTAAATTGTCACGATGCGCTTTTTTAGAACAACGGCGAATACGCTCCATCATTCGCTCAATACCAATGTATGCAATCGTTGGATTTTTTGTTGCACGCGCAGCAAGAAAACGACCATTGCCACAACCAATTTCAATCTCGAGCGGCATACCTTCCGGAACAATCGCAGTTAAATCAAGTTCACGATCGTCATCTTTCAATTCAATCACATGTGGAAGGATGGTTTCCATAAGCCCTACTTAACTTTATTATCTTGACGGAGAAATCAGTTGTTAACATCATGGGCTCAGAGGGGGTCGAACCCTCACACCTTGCGGTACAGGAACCTAAATCCTGCGTGTCTGCCAATTCCACCATGAGCCCGTAAGTCAAAAGTAAAATATATTGTATCAAAAAAACTTTCTTTTGTGGTGAAAAAAATAACCTTAACATATTTTCATATCATTTCAAAATTCAAAAAATGAAAAGAAAAGACATAAACGATTCTCGCACACAACAACATCCGCTTTTATTGTACCTCTTTTTCTTAAATCTTAATTGAGTAATAAATAAATGTAGAGTTTTAAGCCATTTTTTGCTATTTTATTAGACATTATGTTAAGGCGACTTTCTGTTCGAAATTTGGCTGTTGTTGAAGTTGCAGATGCAGACTTCGGTGCAGGGTTAAATGTAATCACAGGTGAAACAGGTGCAGGCAAATCTGTACTTATGGGAGCATTGCGTCTTTTGATGGGCGGACGAGCCGAACGTTCCATCATTCGTACAGGTGAAAATGAAGCTTCTGTTACAGCTGTTTTTGAATTTGAAACAACAGACGCTATTAATGCCCTTCTTGAAGAAGCCGATATTCCATCTTGCGAAGAGGGTACATTAATTATTCGACGTGTCATCCAACTTGAAGGCGCGGGTCGCATTCGTATCAACGACACGCCTGCAACGGTGGCATTCTTACGACAACTCGCGCCATTCTTGGCAGACATTCATGGTCCGAACGACAATCTTTCCCTCCTCGATCCCAAATTCCAACTTGAGTTACTCACTTCATACGCTGATGCCGAAGAAGAACTCACGGCTTGCCAAGCCTGTTGGGAGAAGTGCGTAACTTTACGAAAAGAACTCGCCACCCTCGCCGGCGATCCAGCCGAGCGGAATGAGGAAATAGAAACGCTTACTGCAGCATTAGAAGAAATTCGTTTAATTCGCCCTACAGAGGATGATGGCGACATACTCATTCAACAACACGCCGAAGCAGCAAATGCAGAAGAAGTCCTCTCCCTCGGCAACACACTTCTTGCTCAATTAACCGATGGCGAAAATCCAATAAGTGAAAAGCTCATCGCCTTACAGCGCCTTTTTCATCAACTTCAGGCCTTACTTCCCGAAGCCGAGCAGTGGAGTGACACGCTCGACAATGTGCAATCCATCCTTCAAATGTTGGCACAAACAATGGCATTGCGACTTTCGCTCATTGATGCCGATCCAGAACATCTTGCAGACCTTGATCGTCGACTTTCCGCCATTCAGCGTCTCAAACGCCGATATGGTCCCTCGCTTGAGGAAGTCCTTGCTTATGAAAAAAACGCTGAGGCTCGTTTACACCAATTAGTTCATGCAACTGGAGACATTTTGCGTCTAAAAGAGCAACTCAAGCAGGCGGAGGCAGACTACGACATCGCCGCAGAAAAATTACATCAAAAACGCATTGCAGCCGCGCCACGCCTCTCAGCCGCCATTACGAAAGAATTACACGATCTTGGCTTCTCTCAAGCCTCCTTTCCAATGTCATTTACGCGCGGTGTAAATACCGCCCAAGGGTGGGACATTGTCACCTTTACCTTTGAGCCCAACCCTGGTGAGATTGCTCGGCCATTGGCTGCAATTGCTTCATCGGGTGAAATAGCACGTGTGATGCTTGCTGTGCGCGTCATCCTTGCTCAACACGATGCAATCCCAACCCTCGTCTTTGACGAGATTGATGCGAATATAGGTGGAGAGACGAGTCGATATGTTGGTGAAAAAATGCGTCGTTTAGGACAGCATTCCCAAATCCTTTGCATTACCCACCAGCCGCAAGCTGCGGTCTATGGACATCTCCATTTCCGCGTCTATAAATCTATTCTTAATGGACGCACACAAACACAAATCACAGCTCTGCATGTAGATGAACGCCCCGAAGAAATCGCACGCATGCTTGGAGGAGCTGACTTTACCCCCTCAACCCTTGACCATGCGCGTGAAATGCTTTTCGCAGCAACAGGAGTAGTATCCTAATGATTCCTCTCGCTTCCCCTACACTTTTTCTTTATGGCCCTCCCGCAACAGGTAAATCTACCTGTGCACAAAATCTCGCTGTTGCACTTGGCAAGCGTGCGCTTGATCTTGATACATTAGTTGAGCAACGCCTTGGCCAATCTATTCCTGCCTATGTAGCAGAGGCTGGACCAGAAGCTTTCCGCGATGTAGAGACATCCGTTCTTGAGAATCTTTGTAAAAGTCGTCCCAATGCCGTTGTTGCTCTTGGCGGAGGTTCACTCTTACGCAACAACAATCGTCAAATGGTTGAAACATGCGGTCCTGTTGTTTGCATCAATACACCCATTGACATTCTCGCCAAACGAGTTGAACGTAAAGCAGGTTCCCGCCCCTTTTCCAAAAATGCAGATGCTTTGCGTAAAACACTTGAAGAGCGTCAAGCGCACTATGCCTCATTTCCTCTCACCATCAATGTTACTGGTGAACAACCTCCACAAGAGGTTTGGCCACGTGTCATGATGACCCTTGGACGCTATCTTGTCTCGGGGATGGGAAATCCTTACCTCGTTACCATCGCGCCAAATGCAATTGATGAACTTCCGCGTGTCCTTGCTAAACTTGAACCAAAGCCACGCCATGTGTTATTAATTGGTGACTCAAACACGATGCCACTTTATCGTAATCGCGTTTTCAAAGCTTTAGAAACCGAAATCCCATCCTATACCATCCCCGCAGGAGAAGAAAACAAAACCATCCAAACCATAACCCGTTTATGGGAGGTCATGGGTGAAACAAAAATTGAACGCAACGATATCGTCATCGCCCTTGGAGGTGGTGTTGTTGGAGATTTAACAGGATTTGCAGCTGCAACATGGTTGCGTGGCATTCGTTGGATTAACCTTCCAACGACCCTTCTCTCAATGGTCGATGCAGGAATTGGAGGGAAAACTGGCGCCGATTTACCACAAGGCAAAAATCTCATTGGCGCTTTTCATTCTCCTTGTGCCGTTCTCGCCGATACTGAAACTTTAGCCACACTTCCAAAGCGTGAAATCCGTTGTGGACTCGCAGAATCGTACAAACATGCCATTATTGGCGACCCTGAGCTCATTCCTCTCTTACGCGACTTCGCACAGGGGCAAACAGATATTGACGCCCTCACACGCATGGTCATTCGCGCTGTTGGTGTAAAAGTACAAACGATTCTTAAAGATCCCTTTGAAAAAACAGGTCAACGTGCGGCACTAAATCTTGGTCATACCATAGGTCATGCCATTGAAGCCGCAAGCAACTTTAAACTTGCACATGGAGAAGCTGTCGCGATTGGGACCGTCGCAGCGGCACAGCTTTCTGAGCGAATGATGCTCACACAACCAGGCCTTAGCGATAAAATTCGTAATGACCTTACACACCTTGGTCTCCCTACTGAAATTCCTTCCACACATACACCTGAAGATTACTTAAACTATCTTAATCGCGACAAGAAGAAATCCGCAGGTTTCGTTCGCTTTGCGCTTCCAATCGCTTTTGGACAGGTGAAGACTGGCATTGTTGTGCCACATGAGGTACTCTATGAAATTCTTGCAAAGTAATGGACTTGATCTTGCAACGCTTGATGTTAAGCTCCTCTTAAAGAACTTTAGAGATACCATGGTTGCAGGCCTTGCAGGTCAAGGTCCTCTTCCGATGCTTCCATCGCCACTCCATATCCCTAAAGAGATTCCTACAACAGGAGATTGTCCAGCATTTGATGTAGGAGGCACAAATACACGGTCTGCACGCATCCAATTTCATCCTGATAAAGCTCCCACAGTCCAAAATCTTCTTCGAGGTAAAATGCCTGGCGCAACAACGCCGGTTACGCCTCTAGAGTTCTATCAACAACTCTGTGATGTACTTTTACCGAATATTCGCGATAACGAAGCTTTAGGTTATTGTTTCTCTTATGCTTTTGATAATACGCATCGTCTCCTCCATTGGACAAAAGGTATCCAAGCGCCCGAAATTGTTGGAACCGATGTCGTACAAGGACTAACAACAGCATTAATCCAACGCGGTTGTAAAAACATTCAAATCGCAATTCTCAACGACACTGTTGCGACCCTTTTAGCTGCCTACGCAGCGAAACAACAACCCTACGCAGGCTATGTTGGCTTTATTCTTGGTACAGGTGTCAATGCGGCCTATGCGGAACGCACCGAAGCCATCCTCAAAGCCCCTACGCTTCCACCAGGTCATCGTGTCCCTATCAACTGTGAGTCAGGAAATTTTACAGCATTTACACGCACGCGTTTTGATGATAATTATGAAGCCGCAACCGGTAATGGTAAAGCACAATGGGAACGTTGTATCTCTGGCGTTCATTTAGGTCCGCTGTGTACAGAAATGTTGCGATGCGCGGCAAAAGAAGGCCTTCTTTCAGAAAAAATTGCAAGTTATGTACGTACCACGACATTAACTTTTGTAGAGCTTAATCATTTTCTCTCAGGCCGTGCGCCCGAACTTTTCAATACAACGATAGATGAACAACACACCATTCGTCAATGGTTACTCGCAATGATTGAGCGAGCGGCTACATTTGCGGCTGTAAATATTGCAGCAGCGGCACTCGCATCTGCTCAAGCACAAAAATCAACGCATGGAACAATTCTTGTAAATGCCGATGGTTCAACGTTCTGGAAAACAGATTGTATTCCGTTCTCGCATCGCATTCGAGAGATAACCTGCGAACTTCTTGCTCCGTATGGGTTTGATGTAGAAATCATTCAAATTGAAGATGCGCCTTTGATTGGGGCTGCTCTCGCCGCAACACAACTTTAAAATATGGATACGACTTCTCCCACGATTGCACGCTGGCTCTATCGACTCCAACGTCCTTGGCCATTAACGCTACGCCCTCTCGCAACAATGGCGCATGAGCTTGAGACCACAGAAGCAACACTCATCTCTTTTATTCGTGACTTACGATTAGCAGGAATGGTGCGACGAATTGGAGGCGTCTTTGATGCCCGTCAACTTGGATATCGTAGTTCTCTCTTCGCAATTACAGCACACGAAAATGTGCTTGAACAGGCAGCAGCGGAGGTAGCAACACTTCCAGGGGTTACCCATGTCTATACACGCGGTTGGCCCGACGATTATACCCGCGATGGCATTACCTCCAACGATTACCAAACCTACCCCAATTTATGGTACACCCTTTCCGCACGCGCAGACACTTTCGAAACGGAAGCTACCAAACTTTCCAAATGGGCTCCCCAAGCCTTCCCTGCATTAACACGCTTTAAAATTGACGTCGTTTTTGATACACGGACACGTCAACGCGATGAAAAGACCGAATATCGCCCCACCCTTGAAGTTGTCTCTACACCCATCCCATCAGAAGAACAACAAGCCATCGTTCGCTATTACCAAGATGATACAGCGATGCCAGAGGCTCCTTTCCGTGAAGAAGACCTTGCCCAACTTCAAGACTGGTTTGAAAAAGGCATCATGCGTCGTTATGCCTTACTCCTTCGTCACCGTGCATCAGGATTTATAGCAAATGCCATGTGTTGTTGGTATATTCCCGAAGAAGACCTCCTTACTGCGGGGCGAGCTTTAGCAACGACGACAGATGTCACCCATTGTTATGCACGCCCAACCGCACACAATTTTCCCTTTAATCTCTATGCAATGATTCACAAAACAACGTGGGATGAAGCGTATGACACCTACATACGACTTTCCACACTTCTCCCGATAACAACGCCAGGACGGATCTTTTTTTCTACGCGAGAATTTAAAAAGACTTCCCTTCGTTGCTTCGTCTAATCGTCTTAACACCCCTTTCCTTTCTAATGAATAAATGGTATAATATTGTATGCAGGTTGGAATTCATCTCGTTTCTACTTGCCTATTATGGCCAAGCAAACTATAATTAAAGATTGTTTTTTAAACGCAATAGGAGCTTTTTATGAAAACATCTCGCCTTTTACTCATTGTTTGTGCCATCTTCGCAATGGGTCATGCGGTTGCGAATGGCTTAAACTATACCATTCAAAATCTTAACAAAAGTGCACACATCTCTGGCCCCACTTTAACCGAAGAAGATTTCGCAAACAAACTTATCCTTATTGAAATCTGGGGAAAAGACTGTCCTCCTTGTCGTGCTTCGCTCCCAAAGATGGCGGATCTCGCACGCAAATATGCAAAAGATAAACGTGTGCTTATCCTTGGTTCTCACCAACAAGGACGCGCTGATGATGCGATTCGTAAACTCTTAAAACAAAATAAATGCGACTATCCCGTCTATCAATTCCTCACGACATCACTTGAACCCGCCTCTCGTGGCATTCCTCATGTCTACATTATCAACCATAAAGGTGAACTCGCTTGGAATGGCCACCCTAATGCGATGGCTCCCGTCCTTGAAAAACTTGTTAAAGAAACGCCTTTCCACGACCCCAATTCCATCATTGGAAATGTAAATTTGGAAGCCTTTAAATCCTATGCATCAAATTTCCGCTATGGTAAGAATATTGAGCGCGCAATTCAACAAGTTGAGGCACGCAAAGAACGAGATCCAGAGGTCGCAGAAGAAGCCGATGCGATTATTGCAGCTTGCTATGGTTGGGCCGATGCCATCCATGAAGAGATTACCACGAATCTTGAATGTTACCCCTCTAAAGCCTTCATTGCTTACCAAAAACTGAGCAAATCATTCCCTCAAAAAGCTGCCGAATTTAAACCTCAATTTGCCGAAATTACAAAAGATAAAATCACTGGTCATTTAGTAAAATTGCGTCAAGAA
The DNA here is from genome assembly GCA_030535915.1 of bacterium. Classification (GTDB taxonomy): domain Bacteria; phylum Verrucomicrobiota; class Kiritimatiellia; order RFP12; family DVOR01; genus Spyradenecus. The sequence continues at coordinate 756 of JAUNQZ010000037.1, read as the reverse complement.
TATGCCAAGCGTAAAACTCAACCGATGGCTACTTCGAGCGAGAAGAAACGTCTCGCCTCTTCTCTTCGTATGCACCTTACGCGTATCGATGACATCGTTAAACACATGGGTGAAGATGTAACCGAAGACGCACTTGATGTTCAAAAAGAATGGCATGCGCTTCGCGACAAACTCGCTGAATAATTTTGAAAGGTTCCAAACATGACACGCGTCTTAATGAAAACGAATATGGGTGATATCACCATTGATCTCGACGAAACAGCAGCCCCCATCACCGTGGAGAACTTTCTCCGCTATGTTGATAAAAATTTCTACAATGGCACCATTTTTCACCGCGTCATTAAAGGATTTATGATTCAAGGTGGTGGCTTTACTGCAACGATGTCTCAAAAAGAAACAGATGCCCCCATTACAAATGAAGCCTCTAATGGTCTCAAAAACAATAAGTATACGATTGCGATGGCTCGCACATCAGACATTAACTCCGCAACGGCACAATTTTTTATTAATACCGTTGACAATGATTTTCTCAACTTCCGTGCGCCTAATCCCGCCGCCTACGGATATGCTGTTTTCGGACATGTTGTTGACGGATTTGAAGTGGTTGACAAGATTGAAGGTGTCCTTACTGGAAACATGGGTTACTTCCAAGATGTTCCCAAAAATACCGTTGTTATCACCTCTGTAACACGACTCTAATCCTATGAAAAAAGTTCCTGCCCTTTTTGCCCTTCTACTTGTAGGTTGCTCTGCTGT
>JAUNQZ010000036.1 GCA_030535915.1 bacterium | reverse complement strand
GAATTCGACAACTGTTCCCCCAGTCACTGCGTAATTTTGCTTGCAATTTACAATTATTATATATACAAAATTTAGAAAAAATAAGCACTTATGAAATCCTTCACGATGAACTTTTTTTGAGGGGAAAAAGACGCTTTTTCAAAATGGGCGACTTTGAGCTTCAAAGTGGGCGACTTTGCTCGTCAAAATGGGCGACTTTCAAAGTGCGTTTCGGCAGCCTTGATTTTAGGGATGTTTTGGGAGGTTTCAAAAAGTGTATATTTTCTTTAACATTTTGAGTTGTTGAGACGAAGTGTTGGGGGGATAAACAACGACACCCAAAGAGGTGGGTGTCGTTGTATTTTATCGTTGCGTTTCTCTTTAGAGTTCGATGAGAGTAGCTTTGCGATCGGCGGCGGTGTGGATGCCGAGCGCATTGAGCGTCTCAAGATGGGGAAGCATATCGGCGATGTTGCGAGTGATATGGGCATCTGAGCCAAGGGAGAGTTTGACGCCTTCTTCTAAGCAAATTTGGAAGAATTCGAGTTCAAAGGGATTGGCGTGGTGGTTGATTTCAGCGGCGATTTTCTTCGCTGCAAGGCGTTTGGCGACAGGGCGATAGTAGTGACGGGGGATGTCGTGTTTATACCACGGGAAGTAACGGAAGGGATGTGCCAAGATTTGAATTGGCATCTCAAGGAGACGCTCGAGGTCTTCCATCCAACGATGCTCAATTTCCTTTTGGGTGCTCTTGGGGGTGATACCTTCAATTTCGTGAATTGCGCCGATGAGATAGTCCCAACCATCATAATCTTCTGGTGCAAGGCAGAAGTCTCCCCCGCCAAAGAGGTCTACTTCAAGACCAAATTTGACGCGTCCTTGATAATGCTGACGAAGGGTTTGAACGAGCGCTTTGTAGGGAACCATGCGTGCACGATGTTCGGTCGCCCAAATGGCTTCAACAAAGGGTCGATCGCTTTGCCAATAAAATTTTAACGCATTTCCTGGGAAGTAAAGCGCAAAGGCATGTTCTGCAAAGCCTTGTGTTTTTAAACCGAGTTCAAGTGCGAAGTCTGCGGCATCTTTAATATCAATCCCTCGTCCGCAATAGGCAAATTGGGTATGTGCGTGCCAATCGCAGAGGTCATTGGGAAGGCGAAGGTCAATTGCTTCTCCATCATAAAAGCATGTGAGGGTGTCATCACAAGCAGGAACTTCTCCAAAGGTCGTTAAAATCCCATTTCGAGCGGCTTCGGCAACCAAACGATATCGCAAATCTCCTGTCTCGGGTAATGTCGCGGGTAGGAGAAGCGTGGAGATGGGACGTTTCTCGGCGATTATTTTTTTAATGGCTTTATCGAGACGCAAGGTCGGTTGCGAGGCAAGGCATAGGGAGAGCGGAAGAGCGAGAATAGACATAATGATTTTCCTTAACCAATTTAAAGGGTATCGCTGAGCGATGTTACACGGAGATGAAGCGGACAGTCGGGCATCGGGAAAGAACGCGTTTCTCCCGCATCAAGATAAAATCCATTATCGGGGAGGGGAAGGTCCGTGTCGAGCCAAACATAAAATGCAGGCGCTGTCGCAGTGAGTTGAAGCGTTCCATCCATCCATTCCGCACGAAGATGAGCCTTGGGTAAGTCAAAGGCTTTGGGCGGTTTGAGGAAGAGGACTTCTCGGGTCTCACCTTCAATCCCATAGAGGAGATAAGCGGCATCGGGATGATGCGTTTCAATCTGTGTGTCGGCTGTCATCTGCCAGGTTTCAAGACAGGTGCCATCGATGGTGCGAAGTTCTGCAAAGCGCTTGACTGGTTTCGCAAGTGGCACATCGCTCGCAAGCACAAGCCGGACATGCGTGGCATCTTCTTGGATAGCATTGAGCGTTTGCGGTGCATAGAATCGACGCGCAAAGTGATGGAGGAGTTTCCAACGTCCCTTGTATTCCAAGGATGACCAAGAAATGGAGGGCCATGTGTCGTTAAGTTGCCAATAGAGCGTACCCATGCACCGGGGAGCTTCTGATCGCCAGCGACGAATCGCATACTCAATCGCAAGCGCTTGTTGGACTTGCGAAAGATAAATCGTGTGATAGAAGTCTTTCGGCATACGGAAATAACGCGCCATCATTGTGAGGATGTTTTTGTTCCCTGTCGCACATGCCTTTTGGTGAAATTCAACCGTGGGGTTGGTGAGGTTGTCTCCCCATTGAGTTGCATCTGAGGGAAGACTTTGGAACCCAAATTCAGAACAGAACCTCGGTTTTACCGTCCCATACGCTTCCATGCCTTCATTTCCATGCCAAACCCGCCAAAAGTGCATGTCTCCGCGAGTGTCATCATGCCACGACCCCGGCGTACATTCACTGGGATCTTCGTAGGGACCATTACACGGAGAGCTTGGCCAAAAGAGTCGATCGGGATCCCTCTCCTTTACAGCTACACCCACCGCTTTTGCAAAGCGGAAGTAATTCGCTGCGAGTTCAGGAACCGCTTCTGCGTCCCCGCCTGCACAAAGTCCGAGAATTTCATTGTCTCCACACCAAAGCGCAATGGAGGGATGGTGACGTAAACGTGCAATTTGTTGACGTAACTCACGATCAATCGTTTGTAGAAATCTCTCATCAGACGGATAATGCATGCAAGCGAACATACAGTCATGCCAAAGCAAAATCCCGAGCTCATCACATGCGGTGTAAAAGGCTTCACTTTCCCAACGCCCTCCACCCCAAATGCGGAGCATATTCATATGAGCATCCACCGCAGCTTGTAAAAGTGGTCGCCACGAGGCTTCGTCATCCCCACGCGAGGGGATAGCATCTGGCGGGACCCAGTTCGCCCCCTTACAAAAAATCGGTCGACCATTGACATGAAGCGCCATGGATTCACCATCGGCATCGGGTGTGCGAACCCATTCAACCGTACGGAAGCCAATCTTGCGCGTTTCACAGCCATGCGGGGTGAGAATTTCAATGGAATAGAGGGGGTGTTCGCCATGACCTGCTGGCCACCACCGTTGAATCGCTTCATCTCGGACCTTGAGGATTGAACCTTCTTGATTAAACCCTCGAAGCGTAAAAGGCTGGTCACAGGTAATCTGCCACGTGTCATCGTGAAGCGTGACATTTAAATTAAAGGGTGCCCATGAACCTGCGAGCAGTTTTATTTCGCCATAAATTCCCATGGTTGGAAAACACGGCGCCCAGTCCCAACCCGAATGACACGCCACTTTGCGAATGAAATTCATCGCCGGAATGCGATTGTTGTCTGAAATCGGTGCTGCAATTGGAAGTGGTTCTTTCGTTGCACGTGCAAGCGCTTCGGGAGCAACGGAATGGAGGCATATTTCAAGCGTATTACGTCCCGCTTTGAGTTTCCCTGTGACATCACGAAGACAAGCCTCCATCATTGATTCCGAGGCGCCCCCTAAAAGTTCACCATTGAGGCGAAGCGTTGCAAGCGTGTCGAGCGATTCAATATAAAGCGTTTGTTGCGGATGCGAGAGAAAATCCTCGGGAACCTCAAACACCCGCGTGTAATGCCATTCGCGTTGAAAGACCCATTGCACCTCGCGTTCATTTTCCCCAAGAAAAGGGTCCTCAATTTTATCCGCTTGTAACAACGCATGCAACACATCTCCCGGCACAGCTGCAGAGAGTTCATGTGTGTCAGAGTGTAACGACCAAATGCCCGCTAACGAGAGCGATACTACAGGGGAATCTTTCATAACCTCCTCATTATAGCACAAAACCGTTCGCTCGCATACATAAATAAAAATAAAAAAGACTTGCTTTTTAAGGACGTTTTTGATATCTTATCGCGCATTACGTCTCGGAATGAGTGTTCGGAGAGGTAATGAAGCGAGAACATTTGCCCACGTGTGCATTTGTTTGAGCGGATTAAACGATAACTACACGTTTGAGAAAGAAACCAAACTATGGCTCATCTCATCGAGCTCAAGGAACTCATTGAAGCCGGCCTCCACTTCGGCCACCAGACCAAGCGTTGGAACCCGAAGATGAAATCCTACATCTTCGACAAGCGCAACGGCATCCACATCATCGACCTCACCCAGACTGTCGAACTCGTCGACGAAGCTGCTGAATTCCTCCGCGGCATCGTTGCTGAAGGTCGCAAGGTCCTCTTCGTTGCTACGAAGAAGCAAGCTCAGGAAGTCGTGAAAGAAGCTGCCATCGCTTGCAACCAGTACTACATGACTGAACGTTGGCTCGGCGGTACCTTGACGAACAACCAAACCATTCGTCGCAGCATCAAGCGCATGCAGCAGATTCAGAACACCGCTAAGAACAACAACGGCGTTCTCTCTGAACACAAGCAGGAAGCTGCCGCTCTCGCACGCGAATTGACCAAGCTCGAAACCAACCTCAGCGGTATCGTTGATATGGATAAGATGCCTGGCGCACTCTTCGTCGTTGACGTTTGCCGTGAAGCGAATGCTGTTAAGGAAGCAAAGCGCTTGGGTATCCCCGTTGTCGCTCTCGTCGACACCAATGCAGATCCTGATCCCATCGATTACGTGATTCCTGGTAACGATGACTCCGTCCGTGGCATTCAGCTCGTCGTCAACAAGCTTGCTGAAGTCCTCAAGGATGCAGACGTTGTCGCTGCTAAGGCCGCTGCAGAAGCTCGCGCTATTGCTGAAGCTGAACGCGCCCAAAAGGCTGCCGCAGATAAGGCTGCTCGCAAGGAAGCCGCTGCTGCTCGCAAGCCCCGTAAGCCCGCTGCTAACCGTCGCTCCGCCGCCGCTAAGGCTCAGGAAGCTGTCGCCGCCGCTAAGGCAGAAGCCGAAGCCGTCGCTGCAGAAGCTCCCGCCGCTGAAGCCGCTCCCGAAGCTCCCGCCGCTGAATAATTCAAGAAAGGTCGCATCACAATGGCAGCTATTACCATTCAAATGATTAATGACCTTCGTGCCGCTACCAATGTCGGCATGATGGATTGCAAGCGCGCACTTCAGGATACCGACGGTAACATGGAAGAAGCCATCAAGATCCTTCGCGAAAAGGGTCTCGCTCTCCAGGTGAAGCGTGCTGACCGTGAATCCAAGCAGGGCATCATCGCCGCTGCTCCTGGTGCTAACGGTGGTTACGGCATGGTCGAATTGAACTGCGAAACCGACTTCGTCGCAAAGACCGACAAGTTCCTCGATTTCGCTAAAGTTCTCGCCAACGCTGTCGCCGCAGGTGACGAAAATGTCATGGAAACCCAAGCAGCTGAACTCACCGCAGTCGTCGCTGCAACCGGTGAAAATGTCAAAATCCGTCGTTGCAAGTACTTCGCGCTTACCGGCACGGGTATGGTCGAATCCTACATCCACATGGGCGGTAAAGTCGGCGTCCTCGTTGAAGTCGGCTGCACCAAGCCCGAAACTGTCGAAACTCCTGCATTCAAGCAGCTCGTGCACGACCTCTGCCTCCAAGCCGCCGCCGCTGCTCCTCGCTACTTGAAGGACTCTGAAGTCCCCGCAGAAGAAATCGAAAGCGAAAAGGAAGTTTACCGCGCTCAAGTCGAAGGTAAACCCGCAAACATCATCGAAGGCATCCTCAAGGGCAAGCTCAAGAAGCACTTCGCAGAAGTCTGCTTGATCGATCAAGCCTTTGTTAAGGAACCCAAGATGTCGATCACCGATGTCATCAAGGCAACCGAAAAGGAAGTCGGCGATACCATCGAAGTGAAGCGTTTTGCTCGCTATCAACTCGGCATGGCCTAATTCGCGCCAGATGTGTTAACACTTAAATAAAGGACTACGACCATGGGTCAGCAACTCCGCAAACGCGTCAAGCGCGCACGCCGTGAAGCTTACAAGAAACGCGTCCAAGCCCGTCTCTGGGCTGCTAAGAAGACGAAGTAAGCCTTCTCATATAATCAAGAGGCATCTCCCTATCGGGCGATGCCTCTTTTTTATCCCCATCTCTAATCCAAACATGTTTATGTAGTTGTAACTAGGAGCCTATCGCACGAAAGATTTGTGGACCAAAATCGGTTTAAAAGGCCTAAAACTTTCGTTTTTTAAGTCATTACTCTAGTCGTACTTGTATTTTTAAGCGAGTGTAAATGCATTCACATTTCACGTACGAAGTGCGCTACATTTAATGCCTGTGTATTTTGTTTGTTCGTGGTTTAATAAATGGAGTGCAGTGCGTTAAATAAAAAAAAGAGCCCGCGGTGAAGCGAGCTCTTTTTTGTCCTTGATTAAGGATTAGGCATTTTGTTGATCGAGATCACGCATGGCTTCACGACGAGAGAGCTTGACGCGACCACGTTCGTCAATACCGATACACTTTACCGTCATCTTGTCGCCGACCTTGCAGACAGAGTCCACAGAGGGGATACGACGATCGGAGAGCTCGGAGATGTGGCAGAGACCATCCTTACCGGGAAGAATTTCAACGAAGCAGCCGAATTCCTTAATGCCGGTAACGGTACCTTCGTAAATCTTTCCTTCTTCAGCTTCAGCGGTGATGACTTCCACTTCGCGCTTGGCGTTAGCCATCGCTTCAGCGGTAACGGCGAAGATGGAGACGGTGCCGTCTTCCTGGATGTCAATTTGAGCCCCAGTCGAATCGGTAATGCGACGAATATTCTTACCGCCAGGACCAATGAGTTCACCAATCTTGTCGGTAGGAATCTTGAGCGTTGCAATTCGCGGTGCATAAGGCGAGAGTTCTTCACGCGGAGCAGGAATGACGGTCTGCATGTAATCGAGAATGGTGTTACGGCCGACGCGTGCAGCATCAAGTGCGCCTTCCACGAGGTCCCATGTTAAACCGCGAAGTTTAAGGTCGACTTGGAAGCCCGTGATACCTTTACGGGTGCCACCAATCTTGAAGTCCATATCACCGCAGTGATCTTCTGCGCCGAGAATATCGGTAACGAGAACCTTCTTGGAGAGATCGGGTGTGGTGAAGAGACCGACAGAAATACCTGCCACAGGCGCGGTAATCGGTACGCCGGCATCCATAAGTGCCAAGCAACCACCGCAGATGGAGGCCATTGAGGAGGAGCCATTCGAGCCCATAATTTCAGAGACCACGCGAACCGCATACGGATAATCCGCCGGAACGACTTCTGCGAGGGTACGTTCAGCCAAAGCACCATGGCCGATTTCACGACGACCGGTAGAGCCGAGGCGGCCGACTTCACCTGTGCAGTAGGGCGGGAAGTTATAGTGGAGGATGAATTTCTTGGACTTAGCTCCACCGGTGACAGAATCGAGATCCTGTGCATCCTTGGTTGTACCGAGGGTGACGGTGGCGAGGTTTTGTGTTTCGCCGCGATTAAAGACTGCCGAACCATGAATGCGAGGAAGTACGCCCACCTGTGCTGCGAGCGGACGAATTTCGTGTTGTGCACGACCGTCAATACGCTTGCCACGTTCCAAGAAGTTTGCACGAACGGTTTCAATTTCGAGTGCATCAAAGAGATGGACAAATTTCACATCGTCAATTACCCAGAAACCATTTTCATCCTTGCCATATTTTTCTTGGCAAGCTGCGAGAAGTTCTGCGCGAATGGTCGAAACGGCTTCCTGACGTTCCAACTTGCCGGGGATGACCAATGCATCTGCGAGGCGGGTACCTGCAAGACCGCGGATGAAGTCCATCTTTTCAGGATCTTCGGGCTTGTCTTCAATCACCTTGTCGGGTTTGCCAAGTGCACGACGCATTTCAATTTGGAGGTCGATAATCTTTTCCACTTCTTCATGTGCACGCTTCATCGCAGCAAGGAAGTCTGCTTCGGAAATTTCCTTTGCGGAGCCTTCCATCATGAGGAACTTGCCACGGAGACCTGCATAGAGGAGGTCGAGGTCGGACTGTTCGCGCTGTGCATGTGTGGGGTTGATGACCCATTCGCCATTGATGCGACCGATACGCACGCAACCAATCGGACCCATGAAGGGGACGTCGGAGATGTGGAGTGCTGCAGAGGCTGCGTTAACCGCGAGGGTGTCGCCTTCCATTTCGCCGTTGCAACTGATGAGCATCGAGTTGACCTGGACGTCATTGTAGTAGCCATCGGGGAAGAGGGGACGGATGGGGCGGTCGCACATACGAGCGATCAACGTTTCCTTTTCGGAGGGACGCTGTTCACGCTTAAAGAAGCCTCCAGGGAAGCGACCAGCCGCATAGAATTTTTCACGATATTCGCACTGCAACGGGAAGAAATCGATGCCTTCACGGGGCTTATCGGTGCATGTTACAGCGGAGAAGACAGAGGTGCCATCGATGGTGACAATGACTGCACCTGCAGCTTGTTTAGCGAGGAGGTCGGTTTCAATTGTAAGGGTACGACCGCCAATTTCAGCAGAGAACTGCTTTGCATTTTGCATATGATGTTTCCTTTATCGCGGGTCGTGGCTGAGGAAAGAAGTGTACCACCCTGTCCGCGATATTCATTAGTATAACCTTTTCTTTCCAACCTATAGACTATCAAAAAAAGCCCCCCTCGCGCAAGTATTATTTTATAGGTAATACATTCATGGCTGAGCGAGGCCCCTTTCGCTGCCACGCGAACGCCTTCCGCGACCATTCTCAAGAGGGGACGTGAGACTTTTTATCTTTTTTAATGTCATCTCCGCGCATTTTATGCTATAATGCCCGAAACAAATGAATGGATAAGGTGGAGTATGGATACTGAAGCATTTAAGGACAAGACCTTTCTTATCACAGGTGGCACCGGCAGTTTTGGCAATGCGGTGCTCCAACGTGTGTTGCATTCCGAATTGAAAGATGTCATCCGTGAAATCCGCATCTTCTCGCGCGACGAAAAGAAGCAGGATGATATGCGTCACCAATTGCAAAATCCTAAAATTCGCTACTATATTGGGGACATCCGCGATCGTCAAAGCATTGATGGCGCAATGGAGGGAGTCGACTATGTCTTCTCCGCCGCCGCGCTCAAACAAGTCCCCAGCTGTGAATTCTTCCCTATGCAAGCCGTGCAAACCAACATCCTTGGCACCAACAATGTCATCGAGTCCGCCATCGCGCACGGTGTGAAAAATGTCGTTGTCCTCTCAACGGATAAAGCCGCTTATCCCGTCAACGCAATGGGAATCTCCAAAGCGATGATGGAAAAAGTCGCCATTGCGCGTGGACGTAACTTGGGTAAAGACGCCAAAACCACCATCTGCTGCACGCGCTATGGGAATGTTATGGCATCGCGCGGTTCGGTCATCCCCTTGTGGGTCGATCAAATCAAACGCGGCCATCCCATCACCATCACGGATGAACATATGACCCGCTTTATGATGACCTTGGAGGATGCGGTGGATTTGGTGCTCTATGCTTGGCAACACGGCGTCAATGGTGACCTCTTCGTCCAAAAAGCGCCCTCCGCGACCTTAACCGTCCTCGCGCAAGCGTTGAAGGAACTCTACCACTCCGACGCTCCAATTAAAGTTATCGGCACGCGCCATGGTGAAAAACTCTACGAGACCTTAATCACACGTGAGGAAATGTCCCACGCCATCGATATGGGGCGTTACTATCGCATCCCATGCGATACGCGCGACTTAAACTACGACAAGTACTTTGTCGAGGGCGAAGAGAAAATCGCACGCCATGATGATTATAACTCGCACAATACCACCATCCTTGAGGTGGAGGAAATGAAGCAACTCCTCCTCAAGCTCCCCCTCGTTCAACGCGACATACAAGCGTAAGCGAAGCGCACATCAAGCGAATAAAAAAGCGTTTGGGCTCTCGCTCAAACGCTTTTTTAATGACGTGTGAATCCCTTGCCTTAGTGTTTGACAAAGGGCGACATCGCGCGCATCTTTGCAACCACTTCTGGACAGTGCTGCAAGACATAATCAATCTCTTCCTCGGTCGTATAACGACTCAATGAAAAACGAATCGACCCATGCACTGCTGTAAAGGGTACGCCCATCGCACGAATCACATGACTCGGTTCAAGACTTCCCGCCGCACACGCCGACCCAGAGCTCGCACAAATCCCAAAATCACTCAAATGATAGAGCACACTTTCACCTTCAATATATTCAAAGGAAATGTTTAAGGTGTTTGGGACGCGTTGCAAACGATTGCCATTCACGCGACTATCTGGACATGTCGCAAGTAAACCTGCTTCAAGCTTATCACGCAATGCTGCCATTCGACGATCATCGCCTGCCGCATGCGAAGCTTTTGCAAGCTCACATGCTTTGGCAAACCCAACAATGTAGGGCACATTTTCGGTTCCCCCTCGGCGCCCACGCTCTTGGTGTCCGCCAATCGTAAAGGGTTTCAAACGCGTACCGCGGCGCACATAAAGCATGCCTATACCTTTCGGTGCGTGCATTTTATGCCCTGCAATCGAGAGCAAATCCACTGGCACGTTGGAGACATCGAGTTCAATTTTTCCCGCAGCCTGTACCGCATCGGTATGAACAATCGCACCTGCCGCTTTGGCTTTCGTTGCGATGTCATACATCGGGAAGATTACCCCTGTTTCATTGTTTGCCCACATGATGGAGACGAGCTTTGGTCCTTGCGCATTGGCGAGAGCTTCTTCATACGCCGCCATATCGAGATTACCCTCGCCATCTACTCCAATCTCAACGACCGTGTGACCGAGTTCACGTAATCGTAAACATGGTCCCAAAATCGCCGGATGCTCTACACGCGAAGTAATAATCGTTCCTGGACGATCCCACGCCGCCGTAATGCCAAAGAGTGCATGGTTGTCGGCTTCCGTGGCACATCCTTCAATGATAATTTCTTCGGGGCGTTCGGCATGAATAAAGTCCGCAAGGCTCTCACGTGCGTGCGCCACATCGCGTGCCACATTCCCACCAAACGCATGCATACTTGAGGGATTTCCCCAGCGCTCAGTGAAATAAGGCATCATCGCCTCAATCACTTCGGGTGCAGGTTGCGTGGTTGCGTTATTATCAAGATAAACCGTTTTCATCTCAAAGCATCTTATTCAGAGACAACAACAATGGCGGGATCAACAAACTCATGCAACGCTGTCGCAATCACATTGTCGCGGGTCAATGCTGCACTTCGGCATCCCGAGCACATCCCGCGAAACGCAATCGTCACGGTGTTTCCATCGACATCAACAAGCTCCACGTCGCCCCCATCTTTACGAAGGATTGGACGCACTTGTTCTTCGAGTGTTCGCTCAATGAGTTTAATCTTCTGCAAGACGGTGAGTTTCTTCTCGGGCGATGGTAATGGTGCTGCTGCTTGCGTATGATTGACTTCGTCCACAATCTCGCGAATCGCATCCACGCACATCCCGCAACCGCCACCCGCTTTGCAGAAGTTCGTGACTTCTTCTACCGTGTGCAAATGATTCTCGCGGGTGATGCGCTCAATCTCTTCGCGCGACACGCCAAAGCACGTGCAAACGATTTCCTCGTGCACTTGCACTACGGCTTCTTCGCCGGTGCGATAGTTGTGAATCGCGGCTTCGAGTGCTTCGCGTCCCATCACGGAGCAATGCATCTTTTGATCGGGCAAACCACCGAGATACTCTGCAATCTGACGATTGGTAATTTGTTCGGCTTCTTCAACCGTTTTCCCAATGACCATCTCTGTGAGCGCAGAGCTTGAAGCCACCGCACTGGCGCAACCAAAGGTTTGGAACTTCGCTTCTACGATTTTTCCATCCGCTCCAAGCTTAAACATAAAGGTCAATGCATCGCCACAGGCTAATGATCCCACTGTAGCTTTGCCATCAGGGTTTTCAATCGCACCGACATTTCGGGGATTGCGAAAATGATCCATCACCTTATCGGTATAGTCCCACATCGTCTATTATCCTTTCTGAGGGTTTACCTTAAAGCGCCGCACGACGTGCTTGCAACGATGCAATCTGAGCCTCGAGCTCAACTTTACGATCGCGCTGATTCTGAATAATTGCCTCGGGCGCCTTCGACACAAACGCCTCATTCGAGAGTTTGGCATTAATGCCCTTGAGGAACCCTTCCAACTTCGCGATTTCCTTATCGAGCTTTTCAGCTTCTGCCTTGGTGTCTACGAGTCCTTCTAACGGGAGATAAAGCGTCCCTGCCTGAAGTAACTTCGAGGGCATCGCTGTTGCTGGAGCCTCGTTAATGAAAGTAATCGATTCGGCGCGAATGGCTGTACGAATTGAGGCTTCGTCACGGAGGAGCTTCTCTGCGACATCGGTCGAGGCGGGATGAATGAGCGCCTTGATGTTCAACGCTGGTGCAAGTCCCGACTCGGCACGCAATGCACGTGCACCGGTGATGAAGTCACGCTTCGTTTCAACATACGCGAGCACTTCTTCAGAGAGACCCCACGCCACCTTTTGTTCCTCGGAATAACCCTGAGGGTAGGGGGCGCGCATAATAGAGGCATCGTCCCCACAATAGCCCAACTGATGCCAAATTTCTTCGGTGACAAAGGGCATGTAAGGATGGAGGAGACGGAGAATCTTCCCATAGACATCTGCGAGCAATGCCATCACCTGACGACGACGTGCTTCGTCATCGGCATTGAGATCGGCCTTGGCATATTCCAAATACCAGTCACAGAAGTCCGTCCACGCAAAATCATAAATTGCCAATGCTCCATCTTGGATGCGATACTTGTTAAAGGTCTCCTGCATCGTAGCGCACACATGATCTGCCTTGAGCAAGAGATGACGATCGTCATCGTGCAAGAGCGATGCATCCAAGGTCAACCCTTCGCCTGCATAATCGGCAAAGGAGAAACCTTCCAACTTCTCGGCATTCATCTGCAAGAAACGCGCCGCATTCCAAAGTTTCGTGCCAAAGTTACGACCGATTTCAAACTTCTTCATGTCGACCTTGGTGTCAACTTCCATCGAGGTGATGAGCGCCAAGGAGAAGCGCAACGCATCCGCCGAATACTGTTGAATGATATCCAATGGATCCAACAACGTTTCAGGATGCGACTTGGACATCTTCTTACCATCTGCTGTACGCACAATGCCGTGCAACACGATGTTCTTAAAGGGTGCCTTACCCATAAATTCATAGCCCGCCATCATCATGCGCGCCACCCAGAAGAAGAGAATATCCGCTCCCGTCACCATATCTACCGTCGGATAATAGAAATCCAACTCTGCCGTCTTCTTCGGCCAGCCTAAGGTCGAGAACGGCCAGAGCCATGACGAGAACCAGGTGTCAAGCACATCGGGGTCTTGCGTAATCGCATCCTTGCTAGCCTTACAAACAGGGCAGCAGTCCGGAGCTGTCGGCGTTGCCCATTCATGACCACATGTGCACGTGTAGACGGGAATACGATGTCCCCACCAAATCTGACGACTGATGCACCAATCGCGGATGTTCTCCATCCAGTTAAAGTAAACACTCTCCCAACGTTTCGGCTGAATGGTTACCTCACCCTTACGCACAGCTTCAATCGCAGGCTGCGCAAGTGGCTTCATCTTCACGAACCACTGCTTCGAGAGACGGCTATCCACCATTGTCTTACAACGATAACAATGTCCTACTTGGTTTTGATAAGGTTCAACCTTGACGAGATAACCACCCTTTTCAAGATCTGCAACAATCGCTTTACGGCATTCAAAACGATCCATCCCCTCGTAACCTGAGAGCGCATTCATCGTGCCATCATTATTCATCACATCGACCTGAGGCAAATCATGGCGCTGCCCCACAGCAAAGTCATTGGCATCATGCGCTGGCGTGATTTTCACCACACCCGTACCAAATTCCTTTTCCACATAGTCATCAAAGACCACCGGAATCTCACGCCCCGTCAATGGCAACAAAACCTTCTTACCCTTGAGATGTGCATAACGCTCATCCTTCGGATTCACCGCTACCGCTGTATCGCCCGGCAAGGTTTCAGGACGCGTCGTTGCAACCGTGACATACTCGCCTTCTTCGCCAACCACGGGATAACGCACATGCCAAAGATAGCCATTATTCGGTTCGTGATCCACTTCGTCATCAGCAAGCGCCGTACCACAACGCGGACACCAGTTTACAATGTAATTGCCACGATAAATGAGCTTCTTGTCATAGAGATCACAAAAGACCTTTGCCACCGCCGCAGAGAGACCCTCATCCATTGTGAAGCGTTCACGCTGCCAGTCGGTCGAGTTCCCCAGCAAACGCTGCTGACGCACAATCGTTGCACCATACTTCTCACGCCACTGCCACACACGGTCAACAAACGCCTCACGACCAATTTCCTGTCGGCGAACGCCTTCCTTGCGCAATTCCTTCTCAACAACATTCTGCGTTGCAATACCCGCGTGATCCGTCCCCGGCACCCAGCACACATTATCCCCACACATACGATGCCAACGAACCAAAATATCTTGAATCGTATTATTGAGCGCATGCCCCATGTGCAACACACCCGTCACATTCGGCGGCGGGATAACAACCGCATACGGCTTCCCACCCTGTGCAGGCTCATCATGAAAACAACCATGCGATTCCCACCAAGGATACCACTTGGCTTCAACAGCTTTCGGATCGTAATGCTTATCCATCATTTTTATCTTACCTTAAATTTAAAATGGCAACCAAAAAAATACATCTTCTTATTATACCATAAAAAATAAACATATACCATAAAA
>JAUNQZ010000003.1 GCA_030535915.1 bacterium | reverse complement strand
TCCTTTTAGATTTTCTTCTTTTCTTACCTGCGCAATTACATTGTGCAAGATTCACGGAAAAATCCGGGATAAGGGTGGCTTGTAATGTGGGTTGATTTGTGATATACTTATGGTAATGAGAGAGGGTATATCAACGGGTGGATGTCGTTTTGAAGGGCTCGCTTTTTGGGTGAGTAGTGTGGTGGCATTGTTGGTGTATGTGGTGACTTTGGGGAATGGGGTTGGGTTTGGATTTTCGAATCATTCGGTTGTAGCTGCGAGTACATGGGGGATTTCGGCGCCTCCGGGTTATCCTGTTTGGACGATTATTGGGAATCTTTTTACGATGCTTTTTGGATGGGTGTCGTGGGGGGGTGAGGTGAATCCTGCATGGTCGTTGGGGGTGTTTTCTGCTTTTTGTGGTGCTTGGGCGGTTGGGCTTTTTGCTCGGTTGGCTTGGTTGGTGTTGATGGATTGTTTGTTTGTGCGGCAGCGTGAGGGGGATGAGGGATGGTTGCCGTCGTATGTTTGTTTTGTGAGTTGTTGTGTGGCGTTGTTGTTTGCGTTTTCTCCATTGATGTGGTCTTGTGCGGTACGGGCTAGTGTTGATGCGTGGGAGATGTTGCTATTTGTGGGGATTCTTTTTTGGAGTTATCGGTTTTTGAGGTGTCCAACGGCGAGTGTTTTGGGTGTCTTATTATTTTTGTTTGGGATTGGGTTAACGAATGGGATGTCGTTTTTATGGTTTGGGGTGCCGTTGTGGGGGATGGTGTTTGTGGCGCATCGTCCTTTGGCGAAGGCGTTGTTGTCGTTTTTAATTCCTCTTGGTTTGACGGCTCATTTGTTGCTTATTGGGGCGTTGCCTTCTGCGTATGAGGGGCATTTGGTGGAGGGGGTTGCTTTGGCGCGGCCGATGGCATGTGCGATGCATGGGGTGTTACCGTTGGCGTTTTTGCCGAGGGGGTATTATTTTGCTTTTTGGGGGCTGTTTGTTGTTGGTGTGGGGAGTCTTTTTTTGTGGCCTCGGTTGCATCGTTCTGCGGTTATTTCGCGTAGGGTAACGGGGCATTGGTGGTTGGGTGTTTTATTGTCGGGGGTTGTTTTTTTTGGTGTTTTGCTACATGCGATTACAACGGTGTCGTATGTTCTTTCGCCGTCATTTAAGGGGACGTTGTATTCTTTTGTGTCGACATGGGGGATTCATTTGTTTGCGCTTGTGGTGTTGTGGGGGATGTGTCTTCGGTTTCATCGTTCTCGGCGTTATGCGCTTGCGGTGACATTTGTACAGGTGGGGTTATTATTTTTATATCAGCATGGGTTTATGGTTGGGTTGACGCATCCACGGTTGTGGTGGTTTTGGTGGCCGTTGGTTTGGGTGGGGTGTTTATTGGTGATGGGGCGTCGGTGGTTGTTGTGTGGACGTGGGGCGATGATGTGTATTCTTTTGCTTTTGGCGGGTTGTCTCTTTTATCTTTATGTGCCGTTGGTGAGTTGTTTAGGGGTGTCGCCTGAACAGTGGGGGGCGCCTTTTTCGTGGGTTGGATTTCATCGTTTGTTTGCTGATGGCGTAGGCTTGGGATTGCCCACACGGGCAACTTTTGTCGCCATTTTTGAAATGTTTGGTCAGTTGTGTTTTGGGGATGGGTTAGGGGTGCTCTTTTGGGGGAGTGTTGGATTTGTGGTCATGGGACTCTATGGTGTGGGTCGGTATCGCGTGCGGTGGCTTGTCTTTTTGATGGTGTGGGTGCTTTGTTGTTGTCTTGTCTTTTTGTTGCTTCCAGAGGAGCCGCTGTTGCAGCCGAATCTTTTGCAACATCGATTAGAGGCATTGTTTATTTTTGGGATAGGGGGTCTTGTTGCGATACCTTCGGTGCAGTTGTTACGACGCTTAGAGGGGCCTCCGTGGGGATGGGGGTATCTTTGCTTGGTGAGTGGGTTGGTGCTCTTTTTAGGGTGGGGTGTTTTTCGTACTTATGTGGGGGCTGGACAAGGAACAATGCGTCTGGCTCCGGAGGCTCGAGGACACTTTTTTGCTTGGCAATGGGGGGCGGTTGCGTTGGAGGGGGCTTCGCGTTTGGAGCGTTTTTTGACGGAAGATGATGAACCTCTGCCGGATCCCTTTTGGCCGCCGCCTATTGAACGCGATGCGGTGATGTTGACCTCTTCTTTTGTGCCGTATTACATGACGCAAGTCATTGATGTGCGACCGGATGTGCGGGTGCTTGCGCATGCACATTGGGCGGATGAACTTGCACAAGCGGCTCGTGAGCGGTGGCCTGCTTATGCGGGAATTCAGTTGCCTTCGGAGGAGACGGTGGAAGGTTTGCAACATCGCCTTCATTTTAAGGAGTATGCGTGGTTGACGGCGGAGGCGACAACGGATCAGGAGAAGTTAGAGGCCTTGTTGTTACATTGGGTTCTCGAAAAGAATGCATCGGTTCCTTTTTATTTAGAATCGCGGGCACCTTATCCAGCGCTTTATCGTCAATTGGAGCCCTCAGGATTGGCACTTAAAGTTGCGACTCAGACGCCGCAGACGCGTGCTGTTGGAATGCGCGATGTTGACTTTTGGGATTGGTATTCACGCTATCTCAGTCAACATTCCGCTTATCTCCGTGATGCGCCTGCGCGAAAGCAGTTTACGGCATTGCAACGCGCCCTTGCTTCCCTCTATCGACAGCAAGGAGAGATTCATTGGTCGTACTGTTCTTTAATCACTGCAATGTCTGCGTATCCTATTGATTCTACAATTGATTATGTAGAAGTTTTTCTCTTGCGAGCGCTTGCGCTTGAGGGGACGAAGATGCCACTTTCAAATTATGAAAACGCCTTGCGGATGTTGCGTGCGGCAGAAGAAAATGACCCTGAAAATAAAGCCTTGGTGCAATTGTTGGCTACAATCCAAGAAGAGAAAAAAGCGCTTGAATGTTGTAAATGCTTGCAACTTTCGCTTAATCGCGGTACAATTTCCATCAACGAACGCTGTTTGTATATTGAAGCTTGCTTGCAATTGCATGCCTTGGATGAGGCACGCGAAGTGGCATGGGGTTTTGCGGAGCGATTCATCCCGCCGACACACCTTATGGAGGTAATTCGTTTGGTGATGCGATTG
The DNA here is from genome assembly GCA_030535915.1 of bacterium. GTDB lineage: Bacteria > Verrucomicrobiota > Kiritimatiellia > RFP12 > DVOR01 > Spyradenecus. The sequence goes on along the minus strand of JAUNQZ010000003.1, from coordinate 43,370 downwards.
GAGACTCCGGAATTGCTTTATGAGATCGCTGCAAAGATGCCTGCAGAGATGTACAAACACTTTACGGAGAGAGAACTTTTAGAGATTGTAAAAGTCGCCTTGGACTATCAGCATCGTCCGCTCGCTAAAAGCCTTCTTGCAGAAGGCGAAGAGCGTTTTAGTACTTCGGCGGCTCTCCATTGGATGAAGGCTTGCTATTATCATGTGTATGAAGATCCATCGCTCGCCTATCATCATTTATGTTTGGCAAGGGAGATTTCGCCTCTGCTTATGGACGCTTGTTCGGAGGATGAGAAGACGCTTTGTCAAGAGATTGAAGACCGCTACCAACGGCTACAAGAGAAAGGAACGAGACTATGATACGAGTTGTTTTTATGGGGTCCGCCGACCTCTCTGCAACGATGCTTCAGCGCCTTGTTCGTGAGACCGATACGATTCAAGTCGTTGGTTGTGTAACGCAACCCGATAAACCCGCAGGACGCAGTAAAAAATTGACGCCGTGTGCATGTAAAGCATTTGTGGATCAGGCGGGCATTCCTTGTTTGACCCCGGAGCGTGTGAATGCACCTGAGAGTCTTGCACGCATTGCGGCTTGGTTGCCGGATGTTATTGTGGTGGTTGCTTATGGACAATTTTTATCGAAGCGCTTGTTAGATATTCCCACGATGGGATGTATTAACATTCATCTTTCGTTATTACCTCGTTATCGAGGTGCGTCGCCAATTCATGCGGCATTACTGGCGGGAGATAAGGTTACAGGTGCCTCTGCGATGTTGATGGATGAAGGGATGGATTCGGGGCCTGTCTTAATGACTTCTGAAACTGCCATTACGCCTGAAGATACGCTTGAGAGTCTCCATGATCGCCTTGCGGATATGGGGGCGGATCTTTTGGCAAAGGTCTTGCCATTATGGGCGTATTTCAAGGTGAAGCCGGTTCGCCAAGACCCCGCGCTTGTCACAACGGCTTACAAAATTAAGAAGAGTGATGGATTGCTTCATTGGAGTGATGCAACGGAGTTTTCTTTGCGTAAAATTCGTGCTTATACACCGTGGCCCTCGTGTTACACATTTATGCCCGAGAATCATAAATCTGCGGGGAAGATGTTGAAAATTCTTGCGGCGGAGGCGTATCCTGTTTCTGTTGCGGAGACGAAGCTTGCGCCTGGGACGGTGCTTCAAGCCTCAAAGACAGCGGTTGTTGTAAGAACGGTGGATGGTGCTTTGCGTTTGATAAAAGTTCAGCCAGAAGGTGGTAAGCCTATGGATGTGGCTGCGTGGATGTGTGGTAATGCGGTCGAAAAGGGCATGTGCTTTGTTACACCACCTGCTCCAGAACATAAACCGATTGAAGCTTATCGTCGTACTTAAAGGAGGACTTGTATGATGCAACCCGAAGATCCTTTAAAGAAAAAAATCATTGTTATTGGTCATCGTAATCCTGACACGGACTCGATTGTTTCTGCAATTGCTTATGCGGAGTTGAAGCGTCAACAAGGGTATACGAATTGTCTCCCTGCGCGTGCGGGTAAGTTGACCCCTCAAACGGAATATATCCTTCGTCGCTTTGGTGTGGAGGCGCCGATTTTTATTCCTGATATGTATCCGAAAGTAGAGCATTTTCTTGAGAAAACACCGGTGACGGTGCAAGCCAAGAGTGCCTTGTGGGATGCGCTTCTAATTATGGATAAGAATCGTGTGCCTGCAATTCCGGTGGTTGATATTGAGGGGCATTACCAAGCGTATCTTTCGCACCATACCTTTACGGAAAATATTGTTCATAAAACGGATCCTCACCGTAAGGTTATTATTCCTGCGAGTATTAACTTGCTTGCACATACATTGCGTGCACAAGTGTTGCTTTCGTTTAATGCGGAAACGGTGATTAAGAGTCGTATTCTTGTGGCGGGCTCTACGAAGGAGACCTTTGAGGAAGTGCTCAAAATTGAGATGCCGACCAATGCGATTGCGATTGTTGAGAATCGTGAGTCGATTGTGCGACTCTGCTTGCAATATAAGGTGCGCGCCATTGTTTTGACAAATGGTCAGTCGCTTTCCAAGGATCTTTATGCATTGGCGAAGGAGGCCCATATTTCGGTGTTGAGCTCGCCTTATGATATCGCAAGCACGATTTATTTGGCACTTTATTCTATGCCAGTAAGTGCAATGACCAGTGCCAAGAATGCTGTAAAACCGATTTCGACCAATGATGCTGTACGAACCATTTTGCCGATGGTTCAAACCTCTCCAACGCGTTCATTACCCGTTGTGAATCGTGAGGGTAAAGTGGTTGGAGTGATTAATGAACGCGACCTTTATAAGCAACCGAATGTGGATATTATTATGGTGGACCATAATGAACTCTCGCTCGGTGCTGAAGGTTTAGACCAATTCCACATCATTGAGATTATTGACCATCATAAACTTGGGAACTTCCCTACGCGAGAACCGATTAACTTTATTAATCGTGTCGTTGGTTCAACCTCAACGATTGTGGCTTGCCTTTATCAGGAGCAAAAGGCTATTCTTACGCCTGCAATTGCAGGGTTGTTGTTGTCGGCAATTATCACCGATACACTTGCATTGCAATCGCCGACAACAACCGATGTTGATCGTGCAATGGCAGAATATCTCGCCGGCTTACTCAATCTTGAGGTTTCGGAACTTGCAAGTGATATCTTTGCACATGGGGCTCGTATTATTGATCTCTCTGAAGAAAAACTCCTTAATCTTGATGCAAAACTCTATCATGAGGCGGGGGTGACCTTCTCTGTGGCTCAGCTTGAAAGTAGTTCGTTTGCAGAACTTGAACCTCGTTTGCCGGCCTTGCGACATGCACTCGAAGAAAAGTGCAAACATGAGAAGCTCTTCTTTGCGGCACTAATGGTGACGGATATTACAGCGTTGAACTCCTTGCTCCTTGTGGTTGGGGATACGCGTTTCTTGGAGAAGATTCCTTTCCCCAAGCATACGCGTTCGGGGCTTTACCTCTGCAAGGGGATTATGTCGCGTAAGAAACAACTTTTGCCACTCCTCTTAGAACAACTCTCGGAAGTTTTAGGACATAATCCCTAAAGGTGCTCATCGTGGAAACTATGACGACCGAAAGCTTATATTCTAAGGGTGGGCTACGAATTGAAATTGCTCAACCCCATGGCATGTGTACGGGTGTTGATCGTGCGTTGAAAATCGCCAATCGCATTCTTGATGAATATCCGAATGAGACGCTTTGGTGTTTTCATGAAATTGTACATAATCAACATGTGGTTGCAGAGATGAAGTCACGAGGTGCGATTTTTGTGGATGCGATTGCAACGATTCCAGAGGGGGCGCGTGTGCTGTTTTCGGCACATGGGGTTTCTCCACAGATTTGGGAAGAAGCACGTGCCCGTAAGTTGGATATTGTTGATGCGACCTGTCCTTTTGTTGCAAAGGTACATGGAGAGGCGCGTGATTTTGCTTCACGCCATTGTCATATTGCACTTGTTGGACACAAAGGGCATGATGAGGTCGTTGGGGTTATTGGTGAAGCCCCTGAACAAATTGAAGTGATTGAATCCAAAGCAGATGTTGAAATCCTTAAAACGCGTTGGCCAAATGAACGCATGCTTGTACTTCTTAGCCAAACGACGATTAGTGATGAAATGTTTGTGGAATGTCAAACCGCGCTTGAATCTGCTGGGTATACATTGATTCATCCAAATTTCAAAGACATTTGCTATGCTACGCGAGAACGGCAACGCGCGGTATCTCAACTCGCCCGAAATGTTGATTGCGTCCTTGTTTTGGGTTCGCCCAATTCTTCCAATTCTCGTCGTCTCGTGGAAGTCGCTCAAAAGGAAGGTTGCCAAGCCTTTTTAATTGATAAACCAGAAGGCGTCGATGGATTAGACATTTCACAGATCAAACGCATTGGAGTAACCTCAGGGGCCTCTACCCCGGAGGCGTTATTTCTACAACTTATTGAGCGTTTGAAGGAGCGTGTCTAACGGTGTTTTTGTTTGATTTTTCTTCTTCTCTTGTGATAAAATAGATGAAACATTTTTACGAGGTGCGTTATGGCATATGTGATAACACGAAAAGATTGGGAAGAGAAGGATGTCGTTTGCTTGAGCAAAGGGCGTGCTGGTAATGCGCGTGTTTATCGTATTGAAACGCCTGATGGTCCACGCGTTGTTAAAGATTTCCGTAAGAGTCCGTGGTGGATTCGTTGGACCTGGGGACGTTGGATGATTGCTCATGAATATGCCTTGATGAAACGTCTTGATGGCATGCATGGTATTCCACAAAAATTACAACGCATTGATGCTTATTCCTTCGCGATGGAATTGCTCCCCGGGGAAACCTTGAGCGCCTATAATGATCGCTGTCAATTGGATCCTACCATTCCTCCGCTTCCAGAGGCTTATTTTGAAGAACTCGAGGCAATGGTTCATGAAATGCATCGTCGTAAGGTGACGCATTTGGACAATCGTAATTCTAAAAATGTTTTGATTTTGGAAGATGGTCGTCCGGGTCTTTTAGATTTTCAGGCTGGTGTGACATTGCGTTGGTGGATTTTTCCCTTTATCAAGCGAATTCTTAAGATGGCCGATATTTCAGGTGTTTATAAACATTGGTATCGTGTGCGAGAGGAACTTACAGAAGAGCGTAAAGAATTGCTTCGTAAGCATTTTAAATTGCGGCGTTTGTGGGTTTTAAAGGGTTACTCTTGGTTTAAGCGTCGCAAGCCGAAAGGGATTGAAATTTACCTCTTTGGTGAGGATGGTAAAGGAGGGCGTTAAACATGCTTTCAATCTACCAGTGGGTCAATGGCAGCTTGCGTGAAGTTGTTACACCCGATGGGCCATGTTGGATTAATCTCTCCGACCCATCGACAGAAGAAATCTTGCGTGTGCAAACCCTCACGGGTGTTTCGCGTGAATTCCTCTCTGATCCGCTCGACCGAGACGAACGGCCACGTATGGACATTGACGACGATGGGACCATTCTTATCGTTGTCCATGTACCGTATCATGAGCCCAATGAAAATCTTCATCCCTTTAATACGCTCCCGCTCGGTGTGGTGCATACCTCCAATGCTGTGATTACGGTGTGTAACCGCTCAACACCGATTGCGGCCTCCTTCTTGGATCAAATCCGACGCGTTTGTCCACCCGAACAAAAGTTTCGCTTTACCTTCCATTTGCTTTGGCATGCGGCGATTCTCTACTTGCGTTATCTTCGTGATATTCGTTCGCGTGCAGATATGGTGGAACAAGAACTTCATGAGTCGATTTCGAATGAAGGCCTCATGCGTTTGCTGAATATTGAGAAATCGCTCGTTTACTTTACGACCTCTTTGAAAGCAGACGACATTTTGCTTGGCCGTATTCGCACTACGCGTCAATTGGATATTGACGAAGACGATCTTGATGTCCTTGAAGATGTTCGCATTGAATATCAACAAGCGCTTGAGATGGCAACGATTCATAGTAACATTTTGACGGGCACATTGGATGCGTTTGCCTCCATTATTAGCAATAACCTCAACAATGTCATGAAGTTCTTAACCTCCATGACCATTGTGTTGACGGTTCCAATGTTGATTGCATCGGTCTTTGGGATGAATACATGGTTGCCTTTCTCTGGAGCAGGATCGCTTGGCTTCTTTGTCATTCTTGGCATTGCAATGCTATTTGTCCTGTTGACTGTGATTTTCTTCTCTCGTAGGCGCTTTTTCTAAATACATCTATGTTAACGCAACTTGAGCGGTTCGCTTCACCTTACACTGAAATGCTTTCAGTGCGAGGTGAGGTGCGTTGTTTAGAAGCACCAGTTTGTCCATCCGAGGCACATCTACAAGCCCTTTGGAATGATGATTCGTTGCGACCCGAATTTCTTACTCTCACAGATGGTACACCGATTGTTCTCCTTGAAAAAGGTCTATGGAATCATGGCGATGGACCAGATTTTAAGAATGCACTTTTTGCGATTAACGGATGCCTCCAAAGAGGGGATATAGAGATTCATCGTCAACCACGCGATTGGGATACGCATCAACACCATAAAAATCCCGATTACAATGCTGTTGTTTTGCATGTGACATGGGAGGAGACACCTCCCGCAAAGACGCTTCCCTCACAGATTGCTACACTCGCGTTGAAACCACTTCTTGAGCAAAAAGGTGCCCCCTTTGATTTCTCAAAAATTACATTTTCAACAACACGAGACGCCTCAGCGCCTTGCCAATGTCTCTCAACAAAACCGGGAGTCACGGATCGTCTTTTGACAAGTGCGGGGTATCATCGTTTCCTTCAAAAAGCTAAACAATTTCTCGAAAAAACGCATCGAACAGCTCCTTTTCAAGTTTTTTATGAAGGGCTCCTTCGTGCGATGGGGTATCAACGCAATGCCGATGCCTTTATGCGATTGGCTCAGGAAGTTCCCTTTGAAACGCTTGTGGATTTCCCTGTGAAACAACGCTTTGCCGTGCTTGCTGGTATCGCAGGTCTGTTGCAACCTGAACAACGCGAATTGTGGGATTTATGGTGGCAAAGTGGATGTCAACCTCCATTGGAACCCTTTAAGTGGGATATGAGAGCTTTACGACCTCAAAATCATCCTTATCGTCGGCTTGCAGGAGGGGTAGGGGTTTTAAATGCGATTTCACACCTATTTGAGTTGTCTTTACATGTGTTGTCAGATGCTATTCAAGAAGCTTCGATGACTCTCGCGGATGACCTCCAACTCAAAGGAATGTTAATTGGCACTACCCGTGCAAATGCTCTCGTGAATAACCTCTTTATTCCCTATCGGCTTGCAACAGGGACGCTCTCACCAACACTTTTGAATGATTTGCCAGGCGAATCTATTTCAGCACCCATGCGAGAAGTTTGGATGCATCTTACGGGAACGCTTAAAGGCCTTCCCAAAGATTCACTTCGGCAGCAAGGTCTTCTTCAAATTTATCATGACTTTTGTCACAATGACCATGTCTTTTGTGCAACTTGTCCTATTTTTAATCAGTGTTAATTTTTCCTTAAAATCAAAACCGCTGAAATTGAAGCGCAAAACCATTGACTTTGACGTTCAATATCAGTGGTTTTGAATGTCAAAACCATAAGCCTTGATTTTAAAGGTTTTTAGAGGCATGTTTTTGAGACGCTTTTTAGAGCTGTCTCATGGTGTGTTAATTGCGTTGTTGACTGTGATATGCAGGTGTAATTTTTTTAATTTTTTTACTTGCATACTTACCGATAGGTTTGTATAATAATGGTGTTTTTTATTACTACTGTATAATATGGTATGAGACGAACAAAAGAAGAAGCGCTTGCAACGCGTAAAGCAATTTTAAAGGCGGCTTTGAAATGTTTTTCAAAGCAAGGGTATGCGTTGACAACAATTACCGATATTGCTAAACGGATTAAGTTCTCGAAAGGGGCGGTCTTTTGGCATTTTAAGAGTAAAGAAGATTTGCTTGCAGAGCTCATTTTGCAGGAGTGTCAGACCTACGATCCGTTGAAGAAATTGGATGATGCGCAGACGGTAGCAGACCTTAAGGCGGCATTTATGGATTGGGCGGAAGTGCTCTTGAAGAATCGCGAATTGCGTCAGTTTATGACTTTTGCGGTGAGTCGCATTGAGTGGAGTGAGACGTTGAAGAAAACGCTTGCTGGAAAATTAAGATCCGTTTTAACGGGTGACCCTTGGACGCGTTTGTTGCACTGCTTGCAGCGGTTGCGTGCAGCGGAATTGATTGAGACACCACTCTCGGATGAACAACTTTTGGTACTCTTGCGTGTGACCTTTATGGGGACGCATCGAGAGGTTTGGCTGAATCACTCAGAGATTGATATTTTGTCAACGATTGAGGCTGGTTTGGATATGATTTTAAATCAAATTGAAAGGAAATGATATGGACGAACAGAATGAAACACCTGTAAAAGCATCAACGGGTAAAAGTGTCATTGGGAGTGTTATTGGTACATTGATTTGTATCGTGACTTCGGTGGCGGTTGGTTGGTATGCTTCTGCAATGTATATTGAGAAGAATGCTGATCGCGTGGCTGCAGAAAAGGCAGCAGCAGAAAAGGCTGCTCGTATGCAACTCCCGCCGGCAGTTGAAACAGCGCTGGTCACAAAGCGTGTGTTGAATCCTCCAAAGCGTTACATCGGTCATGTCGAGTCGATTGAAGCGACTGATTTGCGTGCACAAATTTCGGGTACGATTGCAGAGGTTGCGTTTGATGAAGGTTCGATGGTGAAGGAAGGTGATTTGCTTTTCCAAATTGATCCTGAAATTTATGAGGCTCGTGTGGCTCAAGCGCAGGCGGCATTGGATCGTGCGAAAGCGGCGAGTGTGAATGCAGATCGTTATTATGCGCGTATGGAAAAAGTTGACAAGCGTGCTGTGACTGAAGCTGAAATTGATCAGGCTTATGCAGACATGTTGGAGGCTCGTGCGGCGATTGCTCAGTGCGAGGCGGACTTGACAAATGCAAAGATTAATTTGGGTTACACGCGTATTACGGCTCCTATTTCGGGTCGTATCGGAGCTTCGTTGTTGAAGAAGGGTGACTATGTCTCTCCAAATATGGCATCGTTGGCGCGTATTGTTCAAACGGATCCTGTGCGTGTAGTTTTCTCTCTCCCGGATAAGCAGTTGCTTGAAAATGCGCGTAAGATTAAGGGAAGTGACAAAGCGGTAGAATCGGCCGATGCGCTTATTCGTGCAGAGTTGTTGCTCGCGGATAATACGATTTATGAGCATACAGGCTCGATTGACTTTGTGGGTAACGAAATGTCTAAGGATACGGCTTCTGTGCCAGTGCGTTATACCTTTGCGAACCCGAATGAATATTTGGTAGCGAATGCGTATGTGACGGTTCTTCTCTCGAATGCAAATCCTGAAGAAGCACTTACAATTCCTACCACAGCATTGCTTTCAAATGCTAAAGGTTCTTATGTTTATGTCCTTACCAAGGAACAAATTGTTGCCGCTCGTCCTGTTACGCTGGGTGCTGAAGTCGATGGCTATGTGGTCATCGCGAGTGGTTTAGAAGAAGGTGAAGAGGTCATTACGCAAGGTGTTGTGAATGTCCGTCCTGGCATTCCTGTTACCGTGATTAAGACTGAACAGCCCGCCGCCCAGAAGTAAGCGATTTTATTCATGGACGGCCCTATTCATCGATTGGGGCTTCGCATGAGCTCCTTTTATTAAGAAGTGAAGGACTGCTTTATGGCACAAGATAAATCAATGACCCTTAAGGAGATTGAGGAAAACGAACAGCGTATTGTGAAACAACAACTCGCTGATTTGCCAAAGGCCTCAATTCTCTCTCGTATCTTTATTAATCGTCCGCGTTTGGCAATTGTGATTGCAATCGTGATGTCGATTGTGGGTGTTCTTTCTATTAGTACTTTGCCTGTGCAACAGTATCCGGAAATTGCACCTCCAACAGTGAATGTTTCGTGTACTTATCCTGGGGCAAATGCTGTTGACTTAGCCAATACTGTTGCAATTCCGATTGAATCGGAAATCAATGGTGTTGAAGACCTCCTCTATATGGAGAGCTCGTGCTCGGATAATGGTCAATATTCGTTGACATGTACCTTTGCGGTGGGTTCGGATCGTGATATGAACATGGTCCGTGTGCAAAACCGAGTGGCGCGTGCAGAACCGAAACTTCCTGCAGAAGTGACGAAACAGGGTGTTTCGGTGACGGCGCGTGCAGAGTCAATTCTCGGCTTTGTGTCGTTCCGTTCGCCAAATGGTACACATTCAAAATTGGACATTTCGAACTATGTCTACTCCAACATTCGCGACCCGCTTTTGCGTGTTCATGGTGTGGGTGGCGTTATGGTTTTCGGTGCAAAGCTTGCGATGCGTGTGTGGCTTGATCCTGAGCGTATGACAGCTCAAGGGATGACAGCAGATGAAGTAATTGCTGCGATTTCTTCACAAAACATTCAAGCGGCATTAGGTTCGGTGGGTTCTGCACCTATCCCTGATCCAAAGATAAAAAATTGCTATTCAATTACAACCGATGGTCGTTTGAAGACACCTGAAGAATTTGGCGATATCGTGATTCGTACAGATGCCTTTGGCGGTGTGGTTCGTTTGAAGGATGTTGCACGGGTTGAGTTTGGTGAACAGTCTTATGCCAACACGGGCTTTTTCAATGGTGCAGAGGCGGTCTCTGTCTTGGTGCAGCAGACGCCGGGTACGAATGCAATTGATGCTGTGGATGCGATGCGTGCGGAGTTGGCTCGTCTTGAGGCCAGTTTCCCAGAAGATCTCGAGTGTGTCTTTGCGTATGATGCTACGGAATATGTGCGTGTTTCAATTGATGAAATTATCACAACATTGATTGAGACCTTTATTCTCGTGGTGCTCGTGTGCTTTATCTTCTTGCAAGATTTGCGTGCAACATTGGTGCCCGTGTGTGCAATTCCAGTCTCCTTGCTGTGTACCTTTGCGGCATTGCAAGTCTTTGGTATGACGATTAACACGCTTACGCTCTTTGCGTTGGTGCTGGCGATTGGCTCTGTGGTGGACGATGCAATCGTGGTGGTGGAGCGTGTTCAGTATCACATGAGTAAGAATAAACTTGACCGTAAGACGGCAACATTGCTTACGATGCATGAAGTGACGGGTGCTGTGATTGCAACGACATTGGTGTTGCTCGCAATCTTTGTGCCAGTAGGCTTTGTGGGAGGTATTACGGGGCGTATTTACTCGCAGTTTGCAGTGACAATGTCGACCGCTATTTGCTTCTCTACGGTGAATGCATTGACGCTCTCGCCGGCAATTTGTGGCTCAATTATGGGCGTGCCGAAGGAAGCAAAGAGCCTGCTCAACCCCTTTACATGGTTTAATCGTGGATTGGATTGGTTGCGTAAGCGGTATGCAACCATTGCAAAGTTCTTCGCGCGTCGTACATTGATTGTTTTCCTATTGTTGGTGTTGACATGCATGGGGGTATATACCTCGTTGATGCATACACCGACCTCCTTCTTGCCTGAAGAAGACCAAGGCGTGGTTTTCGTGGATGTGCTTTTGCGTGAAGGCACGAACCGCAATGTTACGGATGATTACATAAAGAAAATCAGCGCAGAAATTAGTCAAATTGATGGTGTGAAAGATATCCTTTCAGTCGTGGGTCATGGTATGGTTTCGGGGGATGCGGAGAACTGTAGCATGATTGTCGTCGCTCTCAAAACATGGGAAGAACGCCCGCGTGAAGACCAAACGGCGACTGCTATCTTGGGTAAAATCAAGGAAATCGGTATGCGTTATCATGAAGCACGCATTACCTCCTTTGTTCCGCCTGCGATTATGGGTTTAGGTCAAACTGGTGGTCTCGATATTCGCTTCCAGTCGTATAAAACAACGGATCCGGCGGAAATTGAACGGAACCTTTTACCGCTCATTATTGCCTTGAACCAAGAACCAACCCTCGCGATGGCATTTTCGCCTTATACCGCAGGTACACCTCACTTGCATCTTGAACTTGATCGCGTGAAGTGCGAAAGTTATCAAGTGCCGGTCTCGCGCCTCTTTGGAACGCTTCAAAACTATTTGGGCTCGTCCTATGTGAACGACATCAACTATGGTACACAAGTGAACCAAGTGGTGGTAATGGCAGAGGGTGCTCAGCGTTTGAACGAAGAATCCATCTATGACTTGTATGTGATGAGTGATACGGGAGCGATGGTACCTATTAGTGCTTTGGTGAGCCTTAAGACAGTGGGTGCTCCGCGTTCGTATACACGTTATAACATGTTCCCGTCTGCAAATATTACGGCGAATGCAAAGCCTAATATTTCCTCGGGTGAAGCAATGGCTGCAGTGAAGAGTGTGATTGATGATACCATCTCTACGGACTTCGGTTTCGAATGGACAGGATTGGCCTATCAAGAAAATGCCGTCCAGGGGCAAACCGCGATTATCGTTTTGGCGGCCTTCCTCTTTGGTTATCTCTTCCTCGTGGCTCAGTATGAAAGCTGGACCTTGCCACTCCCTGTGATGACCTCTATTTCGGTCGCTTGCGTGGGTGCATTGCTCGGTATCATTTATACGGGGCTTTCGCTTTCAATTTACGCACAGCTTGGTTTGCTACTTCTTGTTGGTCTCGCCGCAAAGAATGCAATTCTTATTGTTGAATTTGCTGCACAACGCCGAGAACAAGGCCTTACGATTGTGGATGCTGCAGGTGAAGGTGCTGGCGAGCGTCTCCGTGCGGTATTGATGACGGCGTTGACCTTCGTTTTGGGTGTGCTTCCCATGGTTTATGCAGAAGGTGCCGGTGCTGCGAGCCGTCGTCATATCGGTACAACGGTTTACTGGGGCATGATTGTGGCTACAACCGCTGGTCTTATTATGATTCCCTCGTTGTTTGCAATGTTTGAAAAGATGCGTGAAGGAACCTATTACATCTTTGGTACAACGCATCGTAAAGAAAAGAAAGAAGAGGCTACACAATGAGTCCTCGTATCTTAACACTCTCTGCCTTTTTCACTCTCGTTGCGGGTTGCACATTGGTCGGCCCGAAGTATGAGGAACGCCCTGTCGCTGAAATTCTTACCGATGCAACGATTGCTGAGGATACCCGTAAAGGCGCCTTGCCGACCGTTGTTGAGGCTGAGATGCCTCAAATTGATAAGTGGTGGGAACGCTTTAATGATGAAGCACTTACGCGCCTTATCGCTAAGTCCTTCGCAGCTAATCGTACGCTTGAAGCTTCACGCGCAAACTTGCGTGCTGCGCGTGAAGCTTGGAAGTATCAGCAAGGAGCACTCTTCCCTTCGCTTGATGCAACGGGAGGAATCACGCGTAATCGAACCTCTAAAAATGGTCTTTCGGGTAAGAATACATATACCGATTACCGCATTGGTGGCGATGCGACATGGGAAATTGACTTCTTTGGTCGTACGCAACATCTTGTGAATGCAGCGGAAGCGGAAGCCGAAGCTGCAGAAGCGAATCTTCAGGCCGCATGGGTCTCTCTCTCGGCAGAAGTTGCATTGCGTTATATTGAACTTCGCACGCTGCAAGGTCGTTTGATGATTGCAGAAGATACGCTCGGCGTTCAAGAAGCCAATGTTAAGTTGCTTGTGGATCGTAGCGCAGGTGGTATTTCAACCGATCTTGAACGCATCCAAGCTGAATATGACCTCAAGACCACGGCCGCCGCAATTCCTGCCCTTAAAGCTCAAATTGCAGCAACAGAAAATGTAATCGCACTCTTGTGTGGGGTGACACCTGGTACTTTGCCTGCAGAAATTGTTACGCCCAAACTGCCAGTGCACGAAACCTCAACAATTGATGAGAAGGGAGCACCCCAAGTCTCTGCTTTGCGAATGACCAATATCCCGCGTCCAATCCGTTTGCCGATGGAAGAGGGCATCCCTGCAAATGCAATTTCTCAACGCCCAGATGTCGTTGCTGCAGAACGTACCTTAAAGGCTTCGGTCGATGTTCTTGGCTCTGCAGAGGCAGAACGCTATCCTCGCATTTTCATCTCTGGATCGATTGGCATCAATTCGCTCCATTTGGGTGATCTTGTTGATTGGGATAGTCACTTCTATAATTTTGGTCCTGGTATTTCTTTGCCAATTTTCCACGGTGGTCAAATTAATGCCAATATCAATATTAAGACAGAACAACAAAAAGCTGCACTCGCTCAGTATGAGGAAACCGTTCTCACGGCATTGGCAGATATCCGTACGGCACTTTCGGGTTATGCTTATGAAGAAGAACGCCTTGGCCATTTGCGTGAAGGTGTAAATGATGCTGCGATGGCCTATACGATTGCATATAATGCGTATACTGCAGGTAAGCTTCGTTTCTTTGAAGTGCTTGATGCTCAGCGTCGTCTCTTCAATCTTGACGAATCGCGTGTAATTAGCGAAGGCGCCATGGCACAAGCACAGGTGAATCTCTACAAGGCTCTTTGTGGTGGTTGGACTGCGGATCAATCAGATGAAGAGCTCGCCGCTTATTTCTTCGGTGAAAATGTTTCTGAAGAGCCTCTTCTTGCTCCAATTGAGACGGAATAAAAGAGAAGTTGCTTAAATGCTAAAAGAGGCTTGGGAAACTGAGCCTCTTTTATTTTACTTCGTTTATAATGATATCTCTTTATCTAATCACGCATCTATTGTTTTGTTATATTTCTAATGTCAAAGGATGCGCTTGTAATCTTGATTTTTATCTTGAATAAATGGACGCGGTGTTTTGTTAAGAAGATTTAAATAATTAAATCAAGCACCGTTCGGCGAGGTCCAGGCGCAAGATCAAGGTGCGTGTTGATAAAGACTCCAAGAAAACGGCGAAGCCCAAAAATGCCAGGGAAAGGTTCAGGACGTCCTAAATCATCAGTTCGATTTGTGGCTCGTGCTTGTTGAAGAACTTCATCTAGACTCATTTTGAGGAAGGTAAAGAAGAGTGTTGGAAGATCGTCATGAAGCGTAAGTGTCGGAGGATGTGTTAGTCGAGAGGGACGATGCTCGCAATAGAAGCGACCTTCTTCTGTTGAGAAGGCGTGGAGTGCTTGTGGAGGACAATGTGGACAGATAGTAAAATCGGGCTGTACACCAATCGCATGTAATACACGACTTTCAAACCATAAAAGTGCAAGCGAGAGTTCATGGCGTTGACAGGTGTGAAGTGTGTCAAGCATCGCAACAAGGATGTTATAAAGCGCTGGATTCGCGAGGTTGGGCTGAGCTGTTCGCATCGCAAGGTCACAAACATAATTGGCGACAGAGGCAACACGCCAATGGGTGTGAAGACCTTCCCTAAAATTAATGGGATGGCATTCTTTGATGTGGTGAACGCCATTATGGTCTTTTGCATAAAAAATGATTTCACACGTATAACCGATGTCACATTTGCCAAGAAACGCACTTTTGGGACGTTGAGCTCCTTTGATGGGGGTTGTGAGTCGGCCAACATTGGGGGTGAGCCACGTGACCATTTGCGACGTCTTTGAGAAGGGTCGAATGTTGAGGCAGATGCCGGTGGTTTTAATGAAGTTGATAGTTTGCATCAAAGGTGCTACGACTCAAGGATTATTGGGGGTTGCGTAAGTGGTGCGATAGATGTGAAGCCATTCGTCAAAGGCTCGGTCAAGATAGTCCGGGGCAAAGGCGGAGGCATGGGGTAAAATATAACAGCGAGGGGTTTCGGTTAACAACCCGCCAGGGTAGGGTTCTTCATGCATTACATCTAGGAAGGCTGCCCAAAGTTGTCCTTCCTTTAATGCTTTGCAGAGCGCTTTTTCATCAATTGCATTTCCTCTGCCAACATTGATAACCACACTCTGTTTGGAAAGTTTAGCGATGCGCGTGGCATTGAGTAAATGATCTGTTTCGGGCGTTTGTGGCAAGGCAAGAATGAGTGCATCCGCGGTTGGAAGGAGTTCGTCTAATTGGTTAAAGTTGGCGTGACGAATGCCTGTGACTTGTACGCCTAAAGCGCTTAATTTTTGACCGATGCATTGACCAATATTACCATAACCAAGAATCACCGCATGGCTTCCCGCAATGGTTGTTCGCCCAGGAAGATGTACGGGCCATGGATTGTTTGCATCTCCTAACCCAAGTCCAGGTAGCAGTCCGCGTCGAATCGCAAGTAGCATGCCGACGACTGTTTCTGCCATAATGTCCCCGTGGAAGGTTCCAAAGGTGGGATTGAGACGATCGGGTATGGGACCAAGGAGTTCTTTTCCTGCTCCAGGTGTTGCAATCCATTTTGCACGATAAGTGAGTCCGAGCCAAGCTTCGGAGAATTTGAAGCAAAAGATATAGGTTGCCTTGGAGAGATTACGAATGAATTCCTCTTGTGTTTTGGCATAGATGACTTCAAGCTCAGGAACGCTTTGTGTCCAGCGTTGAACTTGTGCCTCGGTTGCTGTGAATTCATCCACTTCGCGAAGGGTGAGCCAAATGAGTAGGATGGGCTTATTCATAAGAGACTCCTCTAAATAAAACGAAATGTGTTTGTGTCACATTTGTTAAATGTGTGTACTGCGTTGACGTCGTTCACGGGTGGAGGGAATACCGAGAAGATCGCGGTATTTTGCAATGGTTCGGCGTGCAATTTGAAGACCTTTTTGATGTAAATAATTGACGATGGCTTGATCGGACAGCGGGTGTACGGGATCTTCTTTCGCAATGAGCGCACGCAAGGTTGCTTTGACTTGTTGGTCTGAGATGGATTCCATCCCATGTTGCGTTGCATGCTGTAAGGCTGATTTACTAAAGAAAGCCTTTAATGGTAAGGGTTTTGAACGATGAGGAAGCCTTACAAATTTTCCATTTACAGCACGCGAAATCGTGCTTTCGTCAAAGTTGAGTGCTGTTGCGATGTCTTTTTGATGCAAGGGTTTTAACGCAACGGGATTTCCTGTGCTTGAGAGAAAGTCTTGTTGTCGATCAAAGATGGCTTGAGCAATAAAGCAGAGGGTAGTATTACGATTGTGAAAGGCATTTACGAGCAATCGCGCTTCTGCTTCAAATAGCGTCATTTGTTCTTTTTCAGTTGTAGACAAATGGGCGTGCTTGGTTTCTTTTAAGAGTGCTTCATTGAGGGTAAAAATAGGGAGTTGTGCATCATCACAAGTTGCCATCCATCGACCCGTGGCATCTTGCGTTGCGATAATTTCTGGTGGCTCAAGATTTTTGGGTGGCGCAAAGGTTAAGCCTGGCGCCGGATTGAGTGTTCGCAAATAGTTGCGCGCAGCGAGAAATTCATCAACGGAACATTGGAGCCGTTTTGCGAGTTGTTCGGGTGTATCGGTTAAGAGTCGATGTAGATGATTACATAGTTTCAAACGCAATCCACGCGCTTCGCTATAGGTTGGGTCGGCACGGACTTGAAGCGCGAGGCATTCCTCGAGCGAACGCGCTCCAACGCCTACAGGGTCAAGGCTTTGGAGCTGTTGGATAGCTTTCATTAAGGTTTGCGTGAGTGCGGTTGTTTTCCCGCCGCCTTGGAGTTGTCGATAGGCTTCGATGAGTTCGTCTTGTGGCGTTGAGAGATAACCTTTTTCATCTAGAGACCCAGCGAGATAGAGGAGAAAATCTCGTGTGATGCCGGGTTCAAATTGTGAGAGGATTTGTTCCTCCAAATGCTCTGTTAAGGTCTTTGGTGCACTGTAAGAGGAAATCATTCGGTCGTGCTTTTGAATGGCATCGACTTGTTGTGGCGCTTCATTTTCCTCAAAGCCATCGGTGAATGCTTCGGGTCTGTTTTGTTCTTCAGATTCCCTTGTTAATACACGCTCTTGCGAGGCTTCAATGGAATCCATTTGTTCTTTAGATTCGTAGATGAGGAAGGGATTTTTTTCCGCTTTTGTTCGCAGGTCGTGCGTGAGTTGGGGAAGGGGAAGCTGCAAAAACGCCAATCGTTGCTGAGCCAACCGTGAGAGGGTGACCTCTTGCCGTTGTTGTTGCTGTTGTTGCTGTTGCGAAGATGGCGTTAATGCGGCTTTCATGGGGGTGTTTATTCGTCACGCTTTTCAAGGACGCAATCGAGATAATCCTCTAATGCATCGGTTTCGTCCTCTTCTTCTTCGCCGAGGAAAAGGGCATCACGCAAGACATTTTCAGCCGTTTCGACATCTTTTGCTGTGCAGAGGATCGCTTCAGCGAAATCAACGAAGCTCCCAGGACCATTACCTGTGATTAAATTTTCACAGCAGACGACCACGGCGGGTTCATAATTTTCACCCAAAAGGTCAATAAATTCATCTGCAGGATAACAGGTCACTTGGCGATTGTCAATGATATTGGCGGCGGTTAAAACCAATGCTGGCGCTGCGCAAATAGCGGCGATAAGCTTCTTTTGTTCATTATATTCACGCAATAATTGGAGAACGCCCTCGGTTGATGCCAAGGCTTGAGAACCGCCTAAACCGCCGGGTAAAATGACGCCATCAAAAAGTGTGCTGTCGAGTTCTCCTAAAACGAGCTCTGCTTCTACGGCAATGCCATGTGCGCCTAATACAAGAGGTGTTTGATTGAGGGTACAGGTCGTGACCTCTACACCTCCACGGCGTAATAAATCCAATGTTCCTAAGGCTTCAATTTCTTCAAAGCCATTTGCCAATAACATTAAGTAAGCCATAATGATGCGTCCTTTCTTTCTTTCCGTATATTATAGCATGAAAAGGATGAAAAAGCACGAAAATTAAGATGGCTTTCTTTCCATGAGCCTTCATTTTGTGTTTTAACAAGGTTACGCAACGTCTTCTTTTTTTAGATGCATAAAGGGTGTTTGGGTGCGTTTTTCTAAAAATAAAAAGTGCTTTTTTTGAAGTTTTTTAAGACTTTTTGGGGAGGGTCTTAAAAGCCTGATTTTTCAAGGGTTTTCAAAGTCGCCCATTTTGAAGCTCAAAGTCGGCTGTTTTGACGAGCAAAATGGGCGACTTTGACGATGCGTTTCGGTGGTCTTGAAAAAATGACTCGATAAAAGGGAGATAAGAAGGAGAAAGGAAATGATAAAAATTTTATTTTTTTTGAAAAAAGTGCTTGACGGGAGGAGGGGGGATTTGTTATTATAGACGGCGTTTTCCAAATGGCGGGTTAGCTCAGTTGGTAGAGCAGCGGAATCATAATCCGCGTGTCGGGGGATCGTGACCCTCACCCGCCACCATTTTTTTGAGGAAACATCAACCACGTTCCGAAGTGGCGCAGTGGTAGCGCAGGTGACTGTTAATCACTTGGTCGCAGGTTCGAATCCTGCCTTCGGAGCCAATTCCTCTTCAGTGATTTTTAATCCGAAGTGGCGCAGTGGTAGCGCAGGTGACTGTTAATCACTTGGTCGCAGGTTCGAATCCTGCCTTCGGAGCCATTTACGCATAGGTTTTTACCTGTGCGTTTTTTTGTTTTGGGGAATGGCTTCGAGGTTTTTTCTGTTGTGTTTCTCGCGCGTGACATAATATAGTATATTTTACTATGAATATGATTTTATTTTTGGTATAATATACGATATGTTATTAAATTCTCCTACAATCCGTGGTTTTGTTTTTAAAAAGTGCTTGATGCAAGCGCTTTATTGTTCATTGTGGCGTGCCGAACAAACGGCATTGGAGCGTGATGTTTTGGTCATTGTCTTTAATGACGATGCAAAAGCGAATCCTTCGGTGCTAAATGCTTGTTTGAATGTGATTCGTGCGTTAGCTAATTTGCGTGTGTCAATGTTTCCCGATGTGATTGACATTATTCGTACAACGCAAGAGGCCCATGTTATTTTGGAAGACTCCAATGCAACGAGTGTCTTGAGTTTGCTTCAAGGGCGTCAACTTGAGGTTTCACAAGCGATTCGTTTGATGACCGCGGCGGTCAATGGCTTTACAGAGCTTGAACGCATCCATGTGGTGTATGGTTGTGTGCGTCCAAAAATGTTGTATTTGACTGAAGATCAAACGCCCTTTTTCCCAGATGTGACGCTGGCTCGTTTTGAAGCGGGCTATGGGCATAATCCGCCGATGGAATTTTCGGAAGGGATGGTGCCGTATCTCGCTCCCGAGCAATATAATGACACGATTGATATGCTTGATTCGCGAACGGATATGTATTCGCTTGCGATGACGATGTATGCGTTGACAACGGGTCAGGTGCCGTATGGTGCGTTATCCCCGCATGATATTTTAGAGGCGAAGATGCGACAGTCCTTGCCTTCGCCGCAGGATATCGTCAAAGGATTTTCTCCCTCCTTTGCGCAAATCTTGATGCGTATGGCGCAGCGTAATCCTGATGACCGTTATCCCAATTGGGATGCGGTGCGATTTGATTTGCATCAGCTCTCAATCGGCGTAGAGATTGAATGCCCCAATCCGGCAGGATCAACGATTGCGCCCCCCACAGGAACGCGCTCATACATGCGGCAAACGCGATCGTATCGACGGACAACGCAACGGACGCGTCGCAAGGAGGCCTTTCGTCGAAAGACACTTACATGGATGCATTGGATTGTGACGCTCGTTTTTGTGGTTGGATTTTTACTGTTAGCAGTGGCGTTCGTTTTATTTGCAAAGTTTCGTTGAGGCATGACGGTGGAAGCATCAGAGATTCAAGAACGGATGAATTGGTTGCGGACGGAGATTTCGCGTCACGATCGATTGTATTATGTTGATGCACGACCTGAGATTTCGGATGTGCAGTATGATGCATTGTGGGATGAACTCGTTCGCCTTGAACATGAAAATCCACAATGGTTGACGGCAGATTCACCAACGCAACGCGTGAGTGGAGCTCCCATTGAAGGCTTCGCAAAGGTTCGCCATGATCCGCCGATGAAGAGCTTGGATAAGACGTATGATCGTAAGGACCTCTTGGATTTTGATAAATTCTTGCGTTCAAATCTTGCAGATGCTTCGTGGGACTATGTTGTTGAACCCAAGATTGACGGTCTCTCGTTGTCATTGTTGTATCGTAATGGACAATTGGTTCGAGCAGCTACGCGAGGCAATGGTGAAGTGGGTGATGATATCACCGCCAATGTACGAACGATTCGCTCGATTCCTTTGTCAATTCCAACAGATGCACCGTTGGTTGAAGTGCGTGGCGAAATTTACATGTCGCGTGAAGGTTTCGCTGCGTTGAACCGCGAGGAAGAAGAAGCTGGTCGTGAACCCTTTGCGAATCCCCGTAATGCTGCGGCGGGTTCCATTAAATTGTTAGACCCACGGGAAGTCGCAAAGCGTCCATTGGATGCTATCATTTATGCTGCAGGTGCATTGAAAGGCGTTGAATTTGATTCGCATACGGCAATGATGCGAACCTTTGCACAATGGGGGTTTAAAGTCCCAATGTGGCAACGCCTCTGCATGGACATGGAGCAAGTCTTTGGAGCATTGGATGAACTTGAGGCTCAGCGTCATCGTTTTCCTTTCGAGATGGATGGTGCTGTGATTAAGATTAATCAGCGAGCCCTCTATCGTCAACTTGGAAGTACGGCACACGCGCCCCGTTTTGCACGCGCTTACAAGTATGCCGCAGAAGAAGCTACCACGCGTTTGCTCGGGATTACGGTGCAAGTGGGACGAACCGGTGTGTTGACCCCTGTTGCAGAACTTCAACCCGTGCCTTTGGCGGGTTCTGTTATTGCACGCGCAACCTTGCATAACCAAGATTACATCGATAAGAAAGATATTCGCATCGGTGATGCCGTTGTGATTTCAAAGCATGGCGATGTGATTCCGGCAGTGGATCGTGTCGAGTTGAATCAACGCACGGGAGATGAAATTCCCTTTACCTTGCCAACACAATGCCCTGTGTGTGGAGGTGCTGTACAACGGTTGGAAGAAGAAGTCGCTTGGCGATGCGTTTCTCCGGATTGTCCAGCTCAACGTGTGGGACATTTGCAACTCTTTGTTTCGCGTAGTGCGTTGGATATTGCAGCTATTGGTGGACGCATGGCAGAGGCGTTGGTTGAAACCCAACGCGTGAAGCGTCCACTGGACCTTTATGAATTAGACTTAGAAGCCTTAGCGGAGTTTCGTTTGATTTCAGAAGATGGGAGTGAACGCCGCTTTGGCAAGAAAGCTGCTGATGTTGGAATGGCTTTAGAGCGTGCGCGAACCTTCCCCTTGCATCGTTGGATTTATGCTCTTGGCATTCCGGGGATTGGTGAAACGAATGCGCGAACATTAGCGACATTTTATCCAGATTTTATGTCGTTGCAAACAACAACAATGATGCAATCGGTTGCAGATTTCTATGCGGCATTGAATAAACGCCCAATGGATGATGCAACGCGTGATACGATTGTAGGTCGAGCAGAGATGTTGGCACAAAGTTATCCCGGGATGGTTTTACGAGATGATCCAACAAAAGGCATCCAGCAACGCTATTTACTTGCGATTAAGCCCGACATGGTTAAGAGTGTCTTGGCTTTCTTAAAGACGGATTATGCCCGAGATTTCTTTGCGCGGATGGAAGCATTGGGGATTAATCCCACGCCCGCGAAGCAAACGACGGCGACAACATTGGCGGGGCTCTCCTTTGTGATTACAGGCACGCTTTCTCAATCGCGTGAAACCTTTGAGGCTTTGATTCGTGAACATGGCGGAGTGCTTGCTTCTTCTGTTTCAAAGAAGACATCGTATGTTCTTGTTGGAGCCAATCCGGGCGGAAGTAAGTTTACAAAAGCACAAGCCCTTGGGACACCCTTGTTGCAAGAAGCGGACTTTATGGCTTTAATTGCAGGTGAACCCGTGGTGCCAGTCGTATCGACAGTCGTACCTGAAGTTGTCGCGTCGGCAACGCCAACCCCTGAGGCCCACCCTCTACCAACGGTTGCGGTTGCTTCGGAAACATATGTACAGGATTCACTTTTTTGAGACACGAGGAGCGAGGATTAACGATGAAATCATGGCAGAAGATAGGCGCAATTGCTTTTATTGTCAATGAGGTACTCTTATTGAGTGTCATCGTGTGGATGTTTTGTTTTTTAGCGCCGGATGCGTTATTACCGCAGTGGGCGATGATGAGTGCATGGATTCTTGGAGCACTCTCAATTCCATTAGGAGCGCTAGCATTAATGGGTAAAGGAGGTAAAAAATGAGTTCCTTTTATCGTGTAGCAGCGTTTACTCCAACCGTTACGCTGGCGAATCCCATTGCAAATGCAAAAGCAATTATTGATGGGATTGAAGTGGCACGCGCAAAGGGGGCGAAACTCTATGTGACACCTGCACTTTCGTTGACGGGTGCAACATGTGGTGACCTTTTCCGTGTAGCATCGCTTGAGCGTCACATTCTGACAGCGATAGAGATGATTACGCAAACGCTATTAGAATCTGAAGTTTGTGTGGTGGGGTTACCCCTCCGCATTCATGATCGTCTCTACAATTGTGCTGCGGTTTTAACGCAAAACGAAATCCTTGGAATTGTCCCTAAGCAACAACTCTCACAACGTGCAGAGAGTGAAGAGGCACGTTACTTTACACCGGGTACACTTGCTCCCAATGTGACACTGTTTGAAACGGCGCTAGTTGATGCACATCAACTCTTTTCGGTGGGCTCGTTTACTTTTGCCGTAGATTTGTCGGATCTTTGGTCGACACAACCGACAGCAACGATGCTTGCAGCTGGTCGTGCGCAACTTTTGCTTCATCTCGATGCTTCGCCGATGGTGATCGGACGCGCCGCTGCTGTAGAGACAATGGTTCAAGCGAATGCTGCGCGTTGGGCTTGCCCGTATGTTTACTGTAATGCCGGTCTTGGAGAATCAACGACTGATAATGTCTACAGTGGACAGGTGGTGATGGCAAACAATGGTCGCCTCCTTGTTACTTCGCAGTGGACAACGGATGTACAGTTGATGGATTTCAATCCGCGTTGGGTCGATTATGTTCGTATGCGTGAAAGTGATTTCGCGAATCTCCCGACAGAACAACTCCTCGTGTGCGAATGCTTGGAGTTAGCGATGGAAGCCTCAGATGGCGCATACGCAGGTTTAGAGGCGAATCCCTTTGTGCCACAAGATGCACAAACCTTAGCTCAGCGGTGTAATGAAATTCTCTTATTGCAAACCGCAGCTTTACGAAAGCGCTTTGAGCATACGCATGCGAAACGATTGGTTATTGGGTTAAGTGGAGGCTTAGATTCAACCCTCGCATTGCTTGTTTGTGCACGGATGGCAGAAGTTTGTGGTTTACCACCGACCGCTATCTTGGGTGTGACAATGCCAGGCTTTGGAACGTCCAAGCGAACCCGCTCAAATGTCGATGTGCTTGCAGAAGAGCTCGGTATTGAATTGCGTGAGATCCCCATTGCGCCTGGTGTCGAGCAACATTTCAAGGATATCGGTCACGACCCAGACGTGAAAGATGTCACATACGAAAATGCACAAGCCCGTGCGCGGACCTATCTCCTCATGGATCTTGCCAACCAAGAGAATGGTTTGCTTGTGGGGACGGGCGACCTCTCTGAAATTGCGTTGGGTTGGAGCACCTATAATGGCGACCACATGAGTATGTATTCGGTGAATTGTGATGTGCCGAAACTTTTAGTGCGTCATTGTGTGCAATGGGTCGCACAGCATTCGCAGCCGGCATTGGCAAAAGCTTTGCAAGATATTTGTGATACGCCAGTCTCACCAGAATTGCTCCCTGGAGAACAGCATACTGAATCAATCGTTGGGTCGTATGAATTGCACGACTTCTTCTTGTATTACTTCTTCAAGTATGGTTGTGACCAAGAGGAACTTGCAAGTCTTGCAACGCTGTTACATGGAGAGACGTATTCTGAAGAAGTACGTACGCGGACATTGGAGATTTTCTGTCGTCGCTTTGTGCAACAGCAGTTTAAACGTTCGGCGAGTCCGGATGGTCCAAAGGTTGGAACGGTTGCGCTCTCTCCGCGAGGCGATTGGCATATGCCTTCAGATGCAGCTTTTCAGTGGTAATCAACCGATAGGAATGGAATGAATCTTTCGCGTCGAAACTTTTTAGGACTTGGAATTGCAGCTGTAACAAGTGTTGCAACACCGCTTGCATGGGCAGCACAACCGCGTTGCCCAGTAGGTGCGATTGTCCTCCAGCCACCGACGAGGTTTACAGTTTTGGATGGCTCAGACAAGAGCGTCTTTATGGATACCGGTACGGGTCGCCCTGAAAGTGGTATGTTTGGCAATACACGAAAGTATGCGAATGGCGCTCCGCGTTTTCATGAGGGGATTGATATCGCACCTTTCCCGCCGTGGAATCGCAAACGCTTGCCAGCGGATGTCGTTTGTGCAGCTGCAGCAGGTCGTGTGATGTATATGAATGTTTACCATAAAAACAAATCGCTTTATGGGAACTATGTCGTGCTTGCTCATGAGGTGCCAGGCTTCGGTCAAATCTATACCCTATATGGACACTTAAGAGCTTTAGATAAGCGCTTACGACTCGGCATGGAGATTGCGGCGGGCACGCCTTTAGGTACGATGGGAAACATTCCTGACATTCCTATCGCACGCTCACATTTGCATTTTGAGATTGGCATTATCATGAATGATTTTTATCCGCTCATTGATGATGACCATGGCGTTTGGAATGGTGCGAACCTCTATGGCATTGATCCTTGCGATGCCTTCGCAGAGCAAGCACAAAAGGGTTACTTTGATATCGCTCGTTATATTCGTCAACGTCCCATTGCGTTTTCGTATCTTACGAATAAGCCGATGCCACAGTATTTCACGAAACGTTATCCCTCGTTGAAGGAAGCTGTGCCCGAAGGTGAGCGTTACATTATCACCTTCTCTTCGGAAGGCATTCCGACCTCGCTTCATGCAGTGCCACAGCCTGAACCTGAATCGCCGCCGAACAGAGTGCTTTTTTATAATGCCAAGGAAGTTGCCAAAGGTCGACCCTTCGCGAATTCGAAAGGCCTCACGAAGCGTGGTCAGACATTGATTGATAATTTATTCGTTTCCCCTACACATTTACCTGAGTCAAAGAAGGCTCAGGGTGAAGTTGGATGAGAAAGGACAAACAGATGCGTATTCTTCTCGTTGATAATCTCTTGATTCGTCGCCACGGCAAGTTGCGAATGGGTCCTGGGCGTGCGTTGGCCTGTGGAGCTGTTCGAAATAATTATCGTTTGTGCGAATTCTCTGATCGTGACCTTGCCCGTTATATGGGATTTGGTATCAATGCGCTCGGTCGTCACTTGGTGAATAAAGCACTCGTTAAAACGGCAAAGAATTTCCAACCAGATGTGGTCTTATTGGGGCATTGTGACTTTATTACGAATGATGCTTTGGACAAGATTCGTAAAGTCGTTCCTAATGTACGCATTGGTCACTTTAATGTGGATCCAATGTGTCAACCACATACACAACAACAAATGCGCGATCGTATGTATAGCTGCGATGCTCTCTTTGCAACAACAGCGGGTGCAGAATATCTCACACCCTTTGTAACAGGAAAGAATGTTGTTGCGTATATGCCGAATCCGTCGGATACAGCGTTGGAAACATTGGATAATAGTCAACGCCCCGCAAGTGATTTCGCTTGCGATCTCTTCTATGCCGGTCAACCGCGTGAGGGGGATCCTCGCTTGGCGTTTATTGAACGACTTCGTGAAGCCTTGAAAGATTCAAAGATTCGTTTTGATATTGTTGGTATGTATGGTCGCCCTGCGGTTGTCGGTGGCGCTGATTATGATCAGTTACTTGCAAGTGCAAAGATGGCGATGAATATTAATCGTTTCTTTGGAATGAAGTGGTATTCTTCGGATCGTATTGCGCATTTAATGGCTTCGGGTATCCTTACGGCGGTTTATGATGGCGACCAAATGCAGCGCTTCTTTACGGATGATGAAGTCGTTTTTTATCATGATGTAGAGGATCTCGTTGAACGCCTTGAATGGTTTAATGCGCATGATGAAGACCGCCAGCGAGTTGCAGCCGCAGGTCGGAAGAAGTATGATCAACTCTTCTCGGGCGCTCGCACATTGCGCTTTATGGTTGAAACTTTAATGGGAATGCCCTATTCTGAAAATTACGAATGGCAAGAAGAAATCTATCGCTAAAGGATGACCCTTACAATGATGTTACAATCGTTAGATAAAATGCTTTCGGTCTATTGCCCTCAGTCGCATGTGAAGCTGGTGCTCGCTAATGTGACCGATACTTCGAAAACGCTTGAGCGTAATCATCTTTGTGGTCCTATCGCAGGGATTGTGCAAGCAGAATTCGTTGGAGGGATGGCATTATTGGGAACGCTTCTCGATGCTCCTGGTCAACGCATTTCATTACGTGTGGATTTGCCGAATGGTCAAATTGGCGGGGGCTTACTCGAGTGCTCTTATGGACATACGATTCGTGGTTATATGCGTCGTAAAGTCTTGCCCGATTTGGATGATTCCGATGCACCAACGGAAGAACTCTTTGATCGTGCAATGGGTCGAAGCGCACATTGCGGTGTGATCCGTTCGGATGCACATGGAGGGAAGACGGATGCGGTCTTTGATTTAAATTTCAAAGATCGTCTCACGGTAACGGATATCATTGAAGAATACTTTTGTTCGTCCCTCCAACGGCGTGCATTGGTGCAATTGTCCGCTGCGAGTAAACAAAATTATGTCGCGTGTTCGCATGCGCTTTTGTGCGACTTCTTACCGGAAGCTTCCACGGAAACTTATCAACGCATTGAACAACGCTTTGCTTCGGGTGAAGTTCAAGACGCACTTGATCGAGGAATGACTATCCAAGAACTCGTTGAATTCTTTAATCTCGATACGCCAACGGCAGCACCAGAAGAAATGCCAGTGAAGTTCGCATGTCATTGTTCGTCCGATCGCGTAATTGCAATGTTGAAGACGTTGCCGCGTGAAGATATTGAGGCGATGATTGAACAAGGTCGTTCATCTGATATTTATTGCCATATGTGTGGTAAAGGTTTTACGATTACTGTTGAACAACTCCAATCGCTTTTGGATAAATAATGAATATTCTCTACGATCGTAATATGGAATTGGGCGATGCGCTTTTTCCTCGTTTGGGAAAGGCAAAAGCCATTGATGGTCGAACCTTAACGGCGAAAGAGGTGAAGCGAGCGGATCTCTTGTTTGTGCGGTCAACCTGTAAGGTGAATGCTGATCTCTTGCAAGGTTCAAAGGTTCGTTTTGTTGGTTCGGGTGTCGTAGGAACCGACCATATTGATATCCCCGCGATGCAACAAATGGGGATTCCTTTTACCAATGCGCCTGGCTGTAATGCAGAGAGCGTGGCGAATTATTTCATCGCTGCTATGTTGATGATTGGTGAACGGCAAGGTCGCACTTGGGAAGGTGCAACGCTTGGTGTTGTTGGCGTTGGTAATGTTGGTAAAATCGTTTGCCGCTTCGCTCGTGAAGCGCTTGGGATGAAGGTCATTTGCTGTGATCCGCCGCGGAAAGAGAATGAATTTGACCGTGAAGCACAATCGTTTATTTCATTGGAAGAACTTCTCCCTCAAGCGGATGTGATTACCTTTCATACGCCCTTAACAAATGAGGGGCCCCATAAGACGCGAGGGCTTTTCTCAGGACCGCTCGTGCGTAAGGTTAAGCCTGGAGCTGTGTTGATTAATTTTGCACGGGGACCCATTTGTGATAATGCATTACTCGCAACGATGTTGGGAGCAGGTCTTCTTTCTGATGTGGCGATTGATTGTTGGGAGGGTGAACCTGATTATTCTCCTGATTTAGCAGCGCTTGCTTGCCTTGCAACGCCACATATCGCAGGACACGCTTACGAAGGCAAGGCCAATGGTACTTTGATGGTCTATAAGCGTGCGTGTGAATTTCTTAATGTTGATCCTGGAGAAGATCCACCCTTTCCTCCAGCCTTGGTTGCAAAGGTAACCCTTGATGCCGCGAAGTTTCCTCACGATGATGCGTGTTTGCGTGCGATTGTGAAAAAAACCTGTGATATCGAGGGGGATACGCAACGTTTCCGTCAAGCGTTTGATGGGAATGTTGAGAAACGCAAAGCGAACTTTGATGCGTTGCGTAAGAATTATCCCTTCCGTCGGCACTTTGATGCAACAACGGTTGCGATTAAAAATGCGTCGCAGGAATTGTTGCAAAAGTTAGCAGCGCTTGGGTTTCAAGTGAAACCCGTTGTTCCAAGAGCAAAAGCGCCTGTTGCAAAAACAAAAGCAACGAAAACAATGACCAAGAAAAAAACAGTTGTAAAAACTTCTCGTAAAAAAGCATAACGAGGCATTATGAGCTATATTTGTAAACATGTTGAGGCCTTGGATGGCTATACGCCTGGAGAGCAACCTCACTTTGAGGGAATGGTTAAACTCAATACGAATGAAAACCCTTATCCACCCACACCAAGGGTAGGGGAGGCATTGGCTGCGTTTGATTGGCGAACCCTACGCCTTTATCCCGATCCCAATTTTATGCGTGCCCGCGAAGTCATTGCAAAGAATAATGGTTGCTCGGTGGACAATGTTTTTGTTGGAAATGGATCGGATGAAATACTTGCGCTCTTTACCCGTGCATTTGTTGAAGTGAATGGAACCATTGGATTTTTCCATCCGACCTATTCATTGTACAGTGTGCTTGCTGCGATTCGTGACGCACAAGTGAAGACATTACCATTAAATGATGATTTTACTTGCCCAACGCCACCCGCGGATTTTGCAGATCTCTTTGTGTGGACCAATCCCAATGCACCAACCTCGCGGATGGTAGACCCCGAGGTAATCGCAACATTTGCAAAGACCTTCCAAGGCGTTGTACTTGTCGATGAAGCTTATGCAGATTTTGCGCCAGCCAATTGTATGGCGTATGCCGTTTCGCCTGAAAATACCAATATGTTGGTTATGCGAACCCTCTCTAAGAGCTTTTCGCTTGCGGGTGTTCGCTTTGGCTATTGTGTAGGTCCGAAGCCATTGATTGATGCATTGTACAAAATTAAGGACTCCTACAATATGGACGCCCTTGCGCAATGTATCGGTACGGCTGCTTTGGAAGATCTCTCCTACATGCAAGCGAATGTAAAGAAAATCCAAGCTACTCGTGAGCGTGTCACCCATATGCTTGAAACGCGTGGATGGACAATCCTTCCTTCCGCAACGAATTTCCTCTTTGCTAAGCCACCAGCGCCAATGGAAGCTGCGGAGATGTTTGCCGCCTTACGTGAAAAACATCTCTATGTGCGTTATTTCCCAGGCCCAACAACGGGGCAATGGTTACGTATTACCATTGGTACAGACGAACAAATGGATCAATTGCTTCAACACTTATAAGGACTCCCTATGCGTACAGCAACATTAACTCGAAAGACGCGTGAAACCGATATCACGCTCACGCTCAATCTCGATGGTACGGGAAAACATAACATTGCAACGGGCATTGGTTTCTTTGACCACATGCTTGAACTCTTCTCGCGCCACGCATTAATCGACTTAGACCTTACCTGCGTGGGCGATCTACATGTGGACTATCACCACACGGTGGAAGATATCGGCCTCGTTCTTGGCCAAGCTTTTGATCAAGCATTAGGTGAGCGCCGTGGAATCCGTCGTTATGGCTCAATGATGCTCCCGATGGATGAGGCTCGTGCAGATGTACTTGTAGATCTTGGTGGTCGAGCTTATCTCGTCTGGAAAATTTCCCACCCCGAGCAGCACATTCGCGATTTCAATGTTCAATTACTTGAAGAATTCATGCGTGCGTTCGTTACCCATGCCAAGATGAATCTGCATGTCATTCAACCCTACGGCGCCGAAGTCCACCACGCTTACGAAGCGGTCTTTAAAGGTCTCGCACGCGCCCTCCGCATGGCACTCGAAGACGACCCCCGCGAAACAGGCATCCCCTCTAGCAAAGGCAAACTTGATTTATAATCCACTGTCATATTCGTCATTCATAATTCATTCTTCCCCATGTATATTCTTCCTGCAATTGATTTAATGGATCACTGTTGTGTTCGTCTTAAACAAGGCGATGCTAATCAAAAGACAATTTATTCTGACAATCCTGTGGCACAAGCACAGACCTTCCGAGACGCTGGCGCAGAATGGCTTCATGTTGTTGACTTAGATGGTGCATTTCATGGACAGCCAAAACATGCAGATGTCATTGCACAAATTATTCAGCACTGCGGATTAAAGGTTGAGGTCGGTGGTGGGTTGCGTTCAGATGAAGCATTGCTTCCATTGATGGAGGCTGGAGTGACACGAGCCATTATCGGTACGCGTGCACTCGAAGATACCACCATCCTCAAACGTTGGGTGGAACAATATGGCTCGCGTATTGCCGTTGGCATTGATGCACGAGGAGGCTTTGTACAAACCCGCGGTTGGGTGGAAACCTCAACCGTACGTGCGACAGACCTTGCTAAACGCGTGGCCGATTGTGGCGTACAAACGATAATCTACACCGACACAGCAACAGACGGTATGCTTGCGGGCACAAATCTTTCCGCGATGGCAGAAATGGCCGATGCCGTTCCGCAGGTCAATATTATCGCTTCGGGAGGCGTTTCATTACCCGAACATGTGAAAGCCCTCGTAGCCCTCCAACGACCCAACATCGCAGGAGCAATTGTTGGTAAAGCACTTTACGAAGGCATCACCTCCCTCCCTGAAATGATTGCCGCGACAAATAAAGAGGAGTCTTTGTGATGAATCCCTTAGATAATATTCGCATTGTTCTTGTTGGTACACTCTATTCTGGAAATGTGGGTAGCATTTGTCGCGCCATGGCCAATATGGGGCTTCGTCATTTAACGCTCGCAGCCTCTCGTATCCATGATGATTGGAGTGATGGTCGGAAGATGGCCGTACACGCCACGGATATTATGGATGCGCGTAAAGAAGTTGCGACATTTCAGGAGGCGATTGCAGATTGTGCTGCGGTCATTGGCACAACGGCACGCGGCGGTCTCTATCGTGCAACCGTTCAAACACCTCGAATCCTCGCTCCAGAAATTCTTCGTATTGCTGCGCATGCTCCAGTCGCGATTGTTTTTGGACGAGAAGATCAAGGTTTACACAACGATGAAGTTGCACAATGTACGCATTTGATTCGTATTCCTGTAGATGAGAATTACCAGAGCCTTAATCTCTCTCAAGCGCTTCTCATTGTTGCGTATGAACTTTATACTGCAACGGGAACTTATGTAAGTCCTGTTGAAGAAGCCGTTTCACTTGCAAGTCAAGCGACGAAGGATGCATTTATGACGCGTTGGCGTCAGGCTATGCTAGACATTGGTTTTATGGATGAACAAAAGGCTGATCACATGATGCAAGGATTTCAACGTGTCTTCTCTCGAGGGATTAAGAGTGATCCTGATGCACGCATTATGATGGGTGTTGCTCGTCAAGCCTCTTGGGCAGGAAATCATACCTCGCCAGAGGGGAAGGAAAATCCACATAAATAAAATGATTAAATAAAAAAGTTCTCGATAGCGAGAACTTTTTTATTTAATTTTATTGATTTTTGAATTAACGCTTGAGTAGACATTCTGCGAGGGTCGCAATGGCGGTGGGCCAATGTATAAGATCATTCGTACTAATGGATTCAAGAGGAGAGTGATTCCCGCGTGTTGCAAGGAGAAGTGCTATAACAGGAAGCGTATTGCCGAGTACAGGGAAGGCTCGAGCATCTGTTCCAGAAGTGTTATAGACTTCAGTTTGAAGAGGGATATGAGAGGCGAGGAGTTTGTCGCGTTCTAATG
Source organism: bacterium (assembly GCA_030535915.1). Lineage (GTDB taxonomy): Bacteria > Verrucomicrobiota > Kiritimatiellia > RFP12 > DVOR01 > Spyradenecus. The sequence continues at coordinate 11,211 of JAUNQZ010000003.1, read as the reverse complement.
GAGAAAGAATAACGGAGGCATCGGAGAGTGTAATTACAGGACCTTGTCCCATACGAACCTCTTGCTTTTCATTCTCATAAGTGACATCAAGAGCAATCGCAAGGTCGGCTTGAACATGACGCGCGAGAACATTTGCGCCAAATCCATTAATTTCTTCCATCGCAGTTGCCGCAAGTACGACATTATAGGACGGAAGTAAATGACTATAAAAGCGATACCAGTCAGCAATGAGGGCACAAGCAATGCGATTGTCAAGAAAAGGTGAATGAATATTTCCAATTTCATCTTTTTCCCAACGAGGAGCCCAACAAAGGCGGTCGCCTTTTTGTACTGTTGTGCAAGACTTTGAAAGTGTTACTTTGAGTGGCATCGAACGAGTCCAATTTTCATCGGGAGCATGAAGGTGTGCTAGAATACGTTCTCCATTTGGAAGTTTGAGTTGAAGGTCAGTCTCTTCGGGATGAATCCCTCCGAGAACAAGGACCTCAAGTTCCGTTGCTGATTGAATGCTTGAAACTGTAAAACCTGGGCTGTCAGCATGCGCTACAAGAAGAATCGTGTCTGTTTTTCGGCGTTCTCCAGGTTGTGCAATAATGGCATATTTACCTAAGTGTATGATGTCAAGATTTTGTTCTTGCCATGTTTTTTCAAGAAATTGAAAGACTTCTTCTTCATCTCCCGGAGTGGAGTGAAGGGAACATAATTGATGTAATGTGTTGAACGTTTCCATAGCGTGTGTATTATAACATAAAATGGTTGTGATTAAAATTGAAGGAATAACGGCATCGCTTGAATTAAAATAGATATTGTATAATTAAATTTGAAAGAACGAATTTCATTTAAAGTTTAAATATCAGGGAAGCGGGTCATTTCCATGTTAATTGACGGAATCCAACGGATAGTTGGAATCCCTTTCTTTGGAGTGCCAATAACTTCAATAGCATCAAACCGGTAGAGATGAGAAGTTCCAAGAAGCCGTTGTTGTGCAAGCCACGCAGTTGCACAACGACGGAGATGTTCTCGTTTTTGTGTCGTGATAGCATCAATTGGACGCCCAATGATTTCATTTCGACGCGTTTTAACTTCAATAAAGAGGGTCATTCCTCTTTTTCGTGCAATGATATCAACTTCACCATGACGAATAGGATGTACATTCATCGCAAGGATACGACACCCATGAAGACGGAGAAAACGCGTAGCCCAACGCTCTCCCCAAGGCCCAAGTTTTTCGTCAACGCGACCTTTGCGTTTATCCCACCAATGCCAAAATCGCATGATAAAATGTTGCCAAGGGGAGGTGGTCTTCATTTTATAGACTTCTTTGGTGGAAGGTGTCGCTGAATCGCACGAGCCCAAATATCATATCCTTTATCAGAGAGATGGACTCGATCGGCATAAGCCGAAGGGATACGTTCTCCATCGGGTTGTGTAAGGACATGGTAAAGGGAGATTAATGTAACGCGAGAATCTAAGGGGAGTTTGTCAAAGTATTTATTGGTAGCGTCAATCCACTGACGAGTAGGGCTATTTTTAGCATCTCGAGGGAAAATTTCAAAGAGGAGAATACGTGTAGACGGATAGCGTTGGAGGAGCTCCTCCGTGAGCATATAAATAGCTTTTGCAGTTTCTTCAGGCGTACTTTGGCGAGCATTTTTAGTTTGCGAAGAATTGTTTGTGCCGATGTGGAGAATGATGAGTTTTGGGTCTTTTTTTGGCGCTTCACCATTCTCAAGTCGCCATCGAAGATTTTGAACACGATCCCAGCCAAACCCGGCATTGAGGACCTTATAGTTAGAAAAGGTCTTTTCCCATGCGTTTAAACCTCGTTGAGGTGTACCATCATTGTGAGGGCCCCAAAAGTGAGTAATTGAATCTCCAAGAAGAAGAATTTCAGGTTCACTTTCGGAAAGGGTATGACAAATAAGCGCGTGGCGTTTATACCAATCATAACTGTCATGTTCTAATCGAGGAAGAGCTCCCATGGGATCCCCCGCTATTTCTGCAGATGGCAACTCAAGTGGAGAAATCATAAAATCTTCTACTGCAGCCGTCAAAGTAAACGGAAGAAGTGTCGTTAGAAGCGTAAGTGTAATCTGTTTGATGGCGTCCATCGGAGAACTTCCTAGCAATTATTTGGAGGGTTGAGAATCAAGCCATGCATGGACTTGATCAAGTGCTCGTGCGATGATTTTATCCATGTCATAGTACTTATATTCACCGAGGCGACCGCCGAAGATAACATTGTTACACTTGGCTGCTTCTGCTTGGTACTTTTCAAGCGTTGCGGCGGTTGTATCGGCGTTAACAGGATAGTAGGGGATGTCGCCACGCTTCCAATCAGCGGGATATTCACGGCAAATAATGGTTTTATTAGACGTAAAGATTTCTTTGCGTTCAGGGTGGAAGTGTTTGAATTCGTGGATACGAGTATAGGGGATATCGCTATCGGCGTAATTCATAACGGTTGTGCCTTGTGCATCTTGAACAGGAAGCGTTTCCCATTCAAATTTTAATCCACGCCAAGGGAGTTCGCCATGACAGTAGTTAAAATAGGCATCAATTGCACCACTGTAGAAGAGGGGTTTGTCGGTTGGAAGTTCTTCGCGAACAGAGAAATAATCAACATTGCACTTGAGTGTAATGTTAGGGTGGTCAAGAAGTTTTTCAAAGATGGCAAAATAACCATCGCGAGGAACGCCTTGATGCGTATCGTTGAAGTAAGAGGTGTTATAATTTGCTCGAACGGGAAGACGACGAATGATAAAGGCTGGAAGATTTTTAGGGTCTGTATTCCACTGTTTTTGGGTGTACCCTTTAATGAATGCTTCGTAGAGAGGGCGACCAATAAGCGAAATTGCTTGCTCTTCAAGATTTTGGGGTTCGCCTGTTAAACCAGCCTTTGCAACTTCTTGAGCAATGAAGCCTGGAACTTCTGCTGGGGTTAAATCGGTCCCATAGAAAGCATTAATAAGTGTAAGGCCAAGAGGCATGAAATAGACCTTGCCCTTATGTTTGGTAAGGACACTATGACGATAATCTGTAAAGGTGGCGAATCGATTAGCATATTCCCATACGCGTTCGTCGGAAGTGTGGAAAATGTGTGCGCCATAACAGTGGCATTCAATACCTGTTTTAGGGTCAATAGCACTACGTGCATTTCCACCAGGGAGGGCACGTGATTCAAGAACGAGAACTCGATAGCCAGCTTCTGCAAGTTCGCGTGCAACGACGCATCCCCAAAGACCTGCGCCGACAATGATTGCGTCTGTTTCTTGTGCGAGAATAGCAATGTTAGACATGGTGAGAATCCTTTCGTGAATTAAAATGATTAACGGATATGTCCCCATCGAGGAGATGTAAATGGCCAATGAATAAAGGTCGCTGGCCCAAGAAGATTGCGTTCGGGAACGGCCCCCCAATAGCGACTATCAAGACTATTCTCGGAATTGTCTCCGAGTGCGAGATATTCGGTTGGGCCAAGATTCCAAGTGTTAAATGTTTGCGATGTTCCAGGCGATGGCGGAGCAGCTTGATAGCCAGCATAACTTGGTGCGCCATCCCAAGGGGGGAAGCCTTGTGCAATATCTGCAAAACGAGAAGGTTGCATACGGGGTTCGCCATTAACCCAAAGATGTTTGTCGTTGGGTTTAATCTCTACAAAATCGCCGGGGCGTCCACAAAGGCGTTTTATGTAGTGTTGATTGTCGGGAAGGCCCTCAATATTGTGCGTGGAAAAAACAATCGTTTCTCCAAGCCTTGGATGGCGGAAATTCCAAATCCATCGGTTAACGAAGACAAAGTCTCCACTTGTGATAACTCCTCGCCAAATGCGTTGCCCACGACTAACGCCCTTGCCTGGAGGATAACGATGAACAAGATTATCGGGAGAAGAAAAATCGATAACGCTGTCAGGAATATGATAGAGGTCTGGAGTTCGTTTTAAAGGGGAGGAGACAATTAATGTTGCGTATCCTGGTAAAAGATTATTTCGCCATTCAATTACAACACCTGAGTTTTGAATTGTAATATCAGTGAGCGTTTCACCTGTCACAAGCCATTTGAGAACACTCAAACCTGGAGCATCAAAGGTTCCCGCTTTTCGATCATCTGACCATGTTTCCGCATGAATTCCATAAAGTGTGGGTTGCATTGAGCCCGTAGGAATTCGAAAAGGCTCATAAAAATACGCACGGAAACAAAAAGCAACGGCAAGAGCAGAAACAAGGATATCAAACCATTCGGCTGCAATTCCAAAACGGCGCGGAGGAAGAGCTTCTTGGACTTCATTTTGTACTGTTTTGATAAGATTTGGAAGATCTTCAATCTCTCGCTCACGAATCGCTTGTTTAATATCTGTAAAGCGTTCTTCTAGGGAATTACGAACTTCTACTGACAAGATATCTGCATAGAGACGATAGTCTCCACGCATAGAGTTAAGCGCTTTGCGTGCTTTTCGAAGTGTTAAAAATCGATAAATGTGTGTAAACATAGGGTCCTTTAGTTGTTTTCAATTGTAATCACAACTACATCCGCGGAGGCCTCCGGGGTGTTTTGGGCAAAATAAATTTGATGGGGTTCAATCTTCAAGAGATATGTGAGTGTATCGATTAAATTCTGTCGTCTTGCAAGAGCTGTTGGATCTGCAAAGAGATTGGACGTAATTGAGAGGCGTTTAACATTTCCCTTATGAGAGTTTAAATATTGTAAATCAACATAGCGAGGAAGTGTTGCCCAAGTATAGACCTGGGGTGTAGGAATTTTTGGCTGAGAATTAAGCATATGCCCAATGAAAATACCAAGCCCTAAGAGAAGAAACATTGCAATAACTACACAACGCTTTTTTGTAAAGCAGGTTGATTTTGTTTCAAAGTGTTTGAGTGCATTACGCGCAGGAAGATAGTCTGGATGAGTGGCCGTAAGTTCTTCCCACAACCGGCGGGCTTCAATAATGTCTCCTTGCTCAATTCTTAAACGTGCAAGTAAGTCGATGGCAGGTGCAGTTTTTGAGATTTCTGCATTTGAGAGAATCATCGCTTCCGCTTCAGCATAGCGTTTTGCTTTCGCTAAAGTATAGGCACAAAGTAAAAGTGTAGAGCTTTGATAATTATTCGCCATAATCAAACTCCGTTTCAATGGGAAGCTCTTCTTCTACTGTTGGGGGACGCATTGTTATCGAAGGTTGCGGGACTGCAATTCCTCGTTTTGTAAGGATGCGTTCGATTGATCGCATAGCATTGAGCGCAGCATTACACTCGTTATTACAAAGTGCTTGATAGATATTTCCGAGCGCATTCGCAACAGCATTCCAATCGGATCGATCGGAAACTTGAGCATGTTTGGCCTCGGTCATAGGAGGCGTAGGTTGAGCGAAATCAAGATTAAGTGTTGTGAATTGGCTCGAAATCTCTACGAGGGCTTGAGGATCACATCCATCAAGTCGTATAAAAGGATTAAAGGGTTCTTTTTTTGACATATTTATGTTATTCCTTTGTGGATTTCTTTTTGTTTTTCTTTCGCTCAATATATGTACCATTTGCGACTTGTGTAAGTCGCTCTAAAAGTGGAGAGGACTGTCCAATAACAATTGCAGAAAAGATAACATCCTTTGGTGGTGGAGGGAGGGGAATGGCGGTTTCCTTTTTAAACGAAAGAGATTTTCGTTTGGATGGTGGACGCCAACGCTTCCATGGTTCCCACCAAGCACATTTAAGTTTCCACAACTTTTGGAGATTTGCCTCTGTGGGCTTTTTTGACTTAATTGTGAACCATTGATTGAATATTGGCTCAATCGTAGAGGCATAGGTTGCGATGTCATTATCTCCAAGAAAGAAGATGTGCGTAATGTGTTGTTTCGCAACAAGTGGCCAAAGCGTCTCGCAAAAAGTTATCTCAAAATTACCTCCGTTTCCAAAGGTTTTAGAGCGGAGTTCTTTCATGAGCAATGTTTTTCCAATGGGTTGGGTAATGTCATAAGGCATTGTTCCCGCATGCGGTTTACCGCCAACTTCGTAAAGCAGTGTAACCGTGAAACAAAGTGAGGGATTTGTTTCTATTAATGCTTGCATTTGCGTTGTCATTGTGTCAACTTCGTCAACAAGCGTATCCCAACGACTCCCACCATCAGAACGCATAGCATCTTTTCGACGCATAGATTTGGATGCGTCTACAATAAGGAGTACGCGCGCACCTGTTTTTGGAATTTCTATGCCATAAAAGGAGGGCCCATAACGTTCTTCTTTCATTGCTTTTATTTCTGCCAACATTGCTTCATCCATCGTTACCTCGGCTAAAAGAGGGAACGACAAAACGAAGATGAGACAAAGGAGAAGTTTTAAACGCATGGCTAGGATAATTAAGCGAGGAAGTCTTTCATTGCGGCAGTGAGAACTGGTCCTACAAGGACGACTAATGTTGCAGGAAAAATAAAGAGCAAGAGAGGAAAGAGGATTTTCGTCGGGGCTTCATTCGCCTGTTTTTCTGCCCGTTCAAACCGCTCTTGGCGAAGTTGTTCGGATTGAATGCGTAAAATTGTGCCGATGCTGACACCGAGTTCGTCCGCTTGAATTAATGCGGTACATAAGGTGCGCATTTGAGGGATACGAACGCGTTCGCTTAAGTTCTGTAAGGCTACACGACGCGTTGTTCCAATTTGAATCTCGCGTTGCATGCGTAAGAGCTCTTCATTGAGAGCATCTATTTTTCGGCGCTCACAGTTGCGTTGAACGGCTCCCATGAAATCAAGTCCCGCTTCAACAGAAAGCGTAAGTAAATCTAAGACAAACGGAAGCGCTCTTAGAATTTCCTTCGCGCGTTTTGCACGAGAGGAACGAAGCCAACGCAATGGCCAAATCCAAAAGATAAGCACAATCATTACCCATGGCATAAAACCATCACTCCCCATAATCAAAAGAAATGGCGAAAAGGCAATTCCTGCACATAATGGCATGAGGAATTTAATAGCAATAAATTCTCGTGCGGAAAGAAGCCCTTCAAATCCTGCAGCCGTAAGTTGCCATGAAGCTTCTTGAATTGCGCCCTGAAAGGAGGGCTTACGCAACAGTTTATCAAAGTTGTGTGTTAAAGGAAGAATAAGGCGGAAAAGTAAGGGTAAAGTGCGAACTTCTTGGCGACCATCAGCAAGCGTAACATATGTGATTTGGGAGGCAACATGTAAAACCCACCAAATGAGCGCCATAATTGTGAGCCCCCAACAACTAATTGTAATATAAAAAAGGAGATTGTTCATATCAAGCATCCTTTCCTATTAGACATCAATGGTGACGATTTTGCGAATCATTAACCCGCCACAAATCACCAACAGCGTCATCACACCTAATAAGATTGCACCAATCATGGAACAAGCAAAGGGAATCATTAAATCAGGTTTAAAAATAGCCAATCCAATCCCAAGTACAAAAGGCATTGTACCAATGACGATACCTTGTAAGCGTCCTTGTGCGGTCAACGTTTTAACATGACGATGAATGCGTAACCGTGCACGAATCGTTGCCGCAATGGTGTCAAAAATTTCTGTGAGATTTCCGCCAGCTCGACGCGCAATCTCAATGGAGGTGCAAATAAGTGTTAAATCTTCGCTTCCTACACGATGGTCAAACTCTTGTAAGGCATCACTAAACGAAACGCCTACGCGTGTTTGTTGAAGGAAGAGATTCACCTCTTGACGCATCGGACCATCCGTACCTTCAGCGACATTTTCAAAGGCTTGCATAATGGAGAATCCTGCTCGAAGCGCATTGGACATCATTGGCAAAACCTCAAGGAGTTGTAAATTAAAGCGTTCAAGGCGACGCTTTTTTAGAATGTTGACGGCTAAAGTCGGGAGATGAAAAGCTGCAAATCCAACGAGAGAGGCAAAAACAAGTCCAATGATTGGTAGATAAAGCGGGTCAAGAGAACAAAAGGGAAGCATGCAAATCATAAAAACAACGGTTGCAGACATCCATCCTAAATCAACTAGACGCCGCGCCGGAACAAATAAAAACATTGCTTCAAGTGAACGCGACATTTCTTTTTCATAAATGCTTGAGGCAGTTTTTGCACTATCCGCGAAGGTTGAGACAAGCGCCCATATAAGCCCCATGGTTGAGAGCCCAATCAAAAGCGACGAGAGGATAAAAAGGAGAGATTCACTCATAACTGCTCCTTAGGGGTAAAGAGGGCTGGGTCAAGTTCAATGCCTCGAGAGGAGAGCGTATCGTAGAATGATGGCATTGCTCCTGTTGCTGTAAGATAGCCAAGGACGCGCCCCTTTGGGTCAATTCCCGTTTGTTTAAACACAAAGAGGTCTTGCATGACAATTTGTTGCCCCTCCATGCCTGTAATTTCGGTAACAGCAACAATGCGACGAGACCCATCGGCAAGACGCGCTTCCTGAACAATGATATTAATTGCACTTGCAATTTGCTCTCGAATGGCTCGGCTTGGCAAGTCAACACCTGACATCAAAACCATTGTCTCTAGACGGCTAATAACATCGCGAGGAGAGTTTGCGTGGACAGTTGTTAAAGAGCCATCATGCCCCGTGTTCATTGCTTGCAACATGTCAAGCGATTCGCCTCCACGACATTCACCTACAATAATACGATCAGGACGCATACGCAATGCATTACGAACAAGATCTCGAATGGTAATAGCACCTTTACCTTCAATGTTTGCAGGTCGAGCTTCAAGGCGTACGACATGGGGCTGGTTAAGGCGTAATTCCGCAGCGTCTTCAATAGTCAAAATACGATCGTTCGGTGGAATGAAATTAGAGAGGACATTAAGTAAGGTTGTTTTACCAGAGCCAGTACCACCAGCAACAACAATATTCTTACGCAATTGAACGCAAACTCTAAGGAATCCTGCAATGGCAGGTGTCCATGTGCCAAATTGAACGAAGTCCGCTTCAGTCAAAACGCGTTTCGCAAATTTACGAATCGTAATACAAGGACCAATAAGCGAGAGTGGGGGGATAATTGCATTAACACGTGAACCATCGGACAAACGCGCATCAACATAGGGTTGACTTTCATCTATACGACGACCTAAAGGTGCAACAATACGCTCAATGACAGCCATCACACTATCATCATCCATAAAGGTTTGCCCTGTTAACTCAAGTTTACCATGGCGTTCAACATAAACATTTGTGGGGCCATTTACCATGACTTCCGTAATGGAATCATCCGCGAGGAATTTTTCAATTGGCCCCAAGCGTACCGCTTCATCATAGATTTCATCCATGAGTTCTTGGATGGAAAATTCCGACGGAATGGCATCGCGCTGTTGAAGTTCATCTAAAATGGTTTTAAGTGTTGACTTAACACGAGATTCCAACTCTTCGGAGGAGACGGCTTGCGTTGCCAAGCGTTTGAGGCCGAGTCGTTTGATGAGCTCTGCATGAAGTTGCGTCTTTATTTGACGATGGCGTTCTTGACGGGCCCGCTCAGCAGGAGAAAGCGTGGGTAATGGTTGTCGCGTTTGAGAAGGGATGGACGCTTGTGTAACAGGAGATGGCGTTGTAGATGGAGTGGGGGAAGTGGCTTTGGCCGGCGTGGCAACGCGTGGTTGTAATCGAAAAACAGTCCCTCCAATGGCTACGATATCGCTTGCCGTTAAGGGCGTGCATTTAGAAATTGGACGTGAATTTACAAAGGTCCCATTGGAAGAATTTAAATCTTCAACCCAAGCTTTATCCTGCTCAAGAATAAATCGTGCATGGCGTTCGCTAACACTGCCATCTGCAAGAGAGATAATACAACTTTCGCCGCGTCCAACAAGATAAGACCCTTCTGGTAAAATGGTCTGTCGAACGGGTTGTCCCGGCATTGCAAGTGTTAAAAGATATTCCATAGGATGCCACTTTGTTTAGATTAACGCTTCTTGTTTTGCCGTTCTCGGTTCATTTCTTCAAGCTTGCTACGCACCTCTTCAAAGTTTACCGAAGGCAAAGAACTTTCATAAGAGGTGTCTGTGGGACTTCTTAATGTCAATGTCAAACGCCCACGCATTTGTTCTGCAAATGTAAGGACTTCGGCTTCGGAGGGCGTGACCTCAAGTGTAACAAGTCCATAGTTGGAGGCGATACCATTGTAGGTTTCGGTCGTTTCTTGCCCTGTTGCGAGCACAACAACATTCTGCAAAATGGTTAATGTTACGAGTTCTGTTTCTCCCGCGATTGTTTTACTTGGCAAGGTGAATGTGCCCAATACATCTACGCGATCTGATGGACGAACCATATTGGAAACACTGGCTGCCCCACTGACGGAAATGGAAAGCGCACGCATGCGACTCCGCAATGAAGAGGCTAATCCTCCATCTTCTACAGAGCCACCTTGAATATCATTCCACATCATTGGCTTTCCTTTTTCGACACCTGCAGTGAGAATGCGCCCCGTGAGTCGAGCAATGATAAGCTCTTGATTCTCTTTCGTGACAATAATTGCACGACGGCTAATGGCTTCCGCGGGGAATGATTTTTTAGCAAGTAAACTTTCTTGAATGCGCGACCCCGCGGGACGACTTTCGCGTAAAACGACAACACTAATCATTTCGCGTTGGTTAAGCTTTAAGCGTTCTTCTTCAAGGGCAGCTTTTTTACGAGCGATAATGGTTGCAGACAAGAAGACTGCAAGTAAACCTGAGATAACAGCGATAAATAAGATGATTTTTTGTTTCATTATCGAGTCTCCAAAAGTAAGATGCCAGAGCATCCATTGTCGCGAGATGTAAAGAGCGTTTGTACGGTGGACGAGGCTTTACTCCATGAAAGGGTGGCGGGCTGATAAATCCAACCTGCGCCCCTCAAGCTTGCATCCACACGCTGTTGTATGTCGTTTGCAGAGAATTTCGTATTCCCCATGATAACGGTTCGAGTATTGGTCATATCAATGACATATTGGCATTCAAAACCATCAATGCGTGGTAATTGCTGCGGATAAAATGTTCCGCGAGAATCTGGCACAACCGTTTGGTCAAATGTATAAATGAGATGTCCCTTGTCGCCTTGGGGAACAACAAGTGCTCGCCCTTTTGCATCTTTTAAAACACTCGGACTAACGATGGCAGGTAATTGCCATGTCTTTCCAATGACATCCACGCCATTGATACGCATGGTGCTTGTCATTAGTGTTTTGGCTTGATAATGTACAAGAACTTCTTCTACCGTTTGTTTTGAAAAGTATTGATAAACCTCACCAATCCCAATGC
>JAUNQZ010000002.1 GCA_030535915.1 bacterium | reverse complement strand
CAACCTCCCTTTGAGTTGAAAAACCATCGCCATTTCTTATTATAGGGAAGAAGAGAAAAGAACGCGAAACCTTACGATGGGATTGTAATGTGTACAAAAAAGAAGAAAAACTTTTTGTTCTTTAATTTTGTTTTGGATGGGTTAAAACCTTTTCGAAGCGAAGGAAAAGGTTGAAATGGTAATGTTTCGTGTCCTTTATCTTCGACAATGAGGGTGGGGTGCTTTACGCTTAAAATATTTGAGGCATCAAAGTCATTTGCTCAAAATTGAAAATCGTGCTATACTAATTTCATTATTTAATTCACAAAAGGAGTAAAAACGATGATCGTTACGACTAAGAAACTCTTCGAGCACGCTTATGGCAAGTATGCTGTGGGTGCTTATAACATCAACAATATGGAACAGTGCATGGGTCTCTTCCGTGGTTGCATCCAGAGCAAGGCTCCCTTCATTATCCAGATTTCCAAAGGCGCTCGTGGCTATACCGACAAGCTTATGCTTGAAAATGTGATTAAGGCCGCTGACCAGATTTTCCCTGAAGCTGTTTTTGCGGTTCATTTGGACCATGGTGACGAAGAAACTTGCATTGACTGCATCAACTCTGATTTCTACAGCTCTGTGATGATCGATGCTTCCTCGAAGCCCTTCGAAGAAAATGCAGCTATCACCAAGAAGATTGTTGACCTCGCTCACGCCAAGGGTCTTGTTGTTGAAGCTGAACTCGGCAAGCTCGGTGGTGTTGAAGAACACGTTGCTGTCGATGAAAAGGATGCTTGCCTCACCAATCCTGATGACGTCAAGCGTTTCGTTGAAGCGACCGGCTGCGACTCCCTCGCTTGCGCAATCGGCACCTCCCATGGTGCATTCAAGTTCTCTGGCAACCAGGGTCTCCGTTTCGATGTCCTCGCAGACATTCAGAACAAGGTTCCTGGTTTCCCCTTGGTCATGCACGGTTCCTCTTCCGTTCCTCAGGACGAAGTCGCTCGTATTAACGCCGCCGGCGGTAAGCTCGATGGCGCGAAGGGCGTGGATGACAACCAGTTCAAGCGCGCTGCTGAACTCGGCGTCACCAAGATTAACATCGACACCGACGGCCGTTTGGTGTGGTGCCGTGTCCACCGTGAATTCTTCCGCGATCACCCCGAAGGTTTCGACTTGCGTCCTATCGGCAAGATCTTCATGGAAGAATATGCTAACTTTATCGCCGCTAAGAATGAAAAGCTCGGCTCTGCGGGTCAGCTTGATTCTGTACGCGAATTCTGCAAGGCAAATGCCTAAAAAAGAAAACTGAGCGTCAGCGCCCGAGTCCTTAACGGGCGCTGATGCTTTTCTAGGAGAGAAAAAATGGCACAGTACATTATGTGTGACGGTAACGAAGCCACTGCACGCGTTGCGTTTGCATGCTCCGAAATTGCCGCCATTTATCCTATTACCCCGTCTTCCCCCATGGCTGAATTCGCCGATGAATGGGCTGCTCACAAGCAGACCAACATCTGGGGAACGATTCCTCACATCGTTGAACTCCAGTCTGAAGCTGGTGCTGCAGGTGCCGTTCACGGTGCTTTGGCAACCGGTTCGTTGACCACCACCTTCACCGCCTCCCAGGGTCTCTTGCTCATGATTCCTAACATGTACAAGATCGCTGGTGAATTGACGCCTGCTGTTTTCCACGTGACCGCACGTGCACTCGCAATGCAGGGCTTGTCCATCTTCGGTGACCATGGTGATATCATGGCTTGCCGTCAGACCGGTTTTGCGTTCCTCGGTTCGGCTTCGGTTCAGGAATGCGGTGACATGGCGCTTATTGCTCATGCTACCACCCTCCAGGCGAAGATTCCTTTTGTTCACTTCTTTGATGGTTTCCGTACCTCTCACGAAGTGCAGAAGATTGAAGCGATCCCGCAGGACGTCATTCGTGAAATGATTGATGAAGCGAAGGTGGATGAATTCCGCGCTCGCGGTCTCAATCCTGAAGCACCGACCATGCGTGGTACTGCTCAGAACCCTGACGTTTACTTCCAGGGTCGCGAAACGTGCAACAAGTACTACATGGCAGTTCCTGAAATCGTTCAGGCGAACATGGATAAGCTCGCGAAGCTCATCGGTCGTCAGTATCACCTCTTTGACTATGTGGGTGCTCCTGATGCTGAAAGCGTCATCGTTGCTATGGGTTCGGGCGTTGAAACTATTGAAGAAACCGTTGAAGAACTCGTCGCTGAAGGTCAGAAGGTTGGTCTCGTTAAGGTCCGCCTCTATCGTCCCTTTGATGTTAAGGCATTCGCTGCTGCATTGCCGAAGACGGTCAAGCGTATTACCGTTCTCGATCGTACCAAGGAACCCGGCTCTGTTGGCGAACCGCTTTACACCGATGTTCGCACTGCGCTCGGCGATGCAATGCAGGATGGCATTCTTGACATCCAGTATCCTCGTACCTACGGTGCTCGCTACGGCTTAGGTTCTAAGGAATTCACCCCTGCAATGGTGAAGGGTGTCTTTGACAACATGGTCGCTGACAAGCCCAAGAACCACTATGCTATCGGTATCAATGACGATATCACCGGTGCTTGCATTGAAATTCCTGAATTCCTCTTGAAGGATTCTGGTTGCACCGAATGTATGTTCTACGGTTTGGGTTCTGACGGTACCGTCGGTGCTAACAAGAACAGCATCAAGGTCATTGGTGATAACACCGATAACTATGCTCAGGGTTACTTCGTGTACGACTCGAAGAAGGCCGGTGGTCTCACCGTTTCTCACCTTCGCTTCGGTCCGAACAAGATCCGCAGCCCCTATCTCTGCACCAAGGCTGACTTCATTGCTTGCCATAACTTCTCCTTCCTTGAAAAGTATGACATGCTCGCTGCAGCGAAGCCCGGCGCAACCTTCCTCCTCCAGTCTGAATATGATGCAGCAACCGTTTGGGATCACATTCCGGATGAAGTCGCTCAGGTCATCATTGACAAGAAGTTGAAGTTCTATGTCGTCAACGCTGTGAAGGTTGCTCAGGCCCTCGGTCTCGGTGGTCGTACCAACACCATCATGCAGACGGCCTTCTTCGTGATCTCTGGCATTATCCCTGCTGACAAGGCAATCGAACTCCTCAAGGCCGCGGCGAAGAAGGCTTACGGCAAGAAGGGTGACGATGTCGTTAAACTCAACTGGGATGCAATTGATGCTGCGAAGGATGCAATCGAAGAAGTCACCGTGCCTGCAGCTCCCTCGGGTAAGCTCGTCAAGCCTGCAACCGTCGTTGAATCTGCGCCTGACTTCGTCAAGAATGTCACCGCGAAGATGATGCGTCAAGAAGGCGATGATCTCCCTGTTTCTGCAATTCCTGATGATGGCACCTGGCCGACCGCTACGACACAGTTCGAAAAGCGTAACATCGCTGTGAAGGTTCCTTCTTGGAATAACGAAACCTGTATCCAGTGCCTCAAGTGCTCGACGGTTTGCCCGCACGCAGCAATTCGTGCGAAGATTGTCGATGAAGCTGCCCTCGCTGGCGCTCCTGACTCCTTCGTCACTGCTGATGCTAAGCCTCCGTTCAAGGGCAAGAAGATGATTCTTCAGGTCTCTGTTGAAGACTGCACCGGTTGCGGTCTCTGCACGCAGGTCTGCCCTGAAATCCCGAACAAGGGCAAGGCCCTCAACATGGTCCATTACAATCAGGACACCCTTCGTAAGCCGGGTCAGGCCAACTGGGACTTCTTCCTCAGCCTCCCTGAAACCGACCTCACGGGTGCTACCCTCAATGCGAAGACCTCCCAGCTCCGTCGTCCGCTCTTTGAGTTCTCCGGTGCTTGCGCTGGTTGCGGTGAAACCCCCTATGTCAAGATGCTCACCCAGCTCTTCGGCGATCACCTCTGCATCGCTAACGCAACGGGTTGCTCTTCGATCTACGGTGGTAACTTGCCGACCACACCTTATGCCAAGAACGCAGAAGGTAAGGGTCCCGCATGGGCGAACTCCCTCTTCGAAGACAACGCAGAATTCGGCCTCGGTATGGTCGTGACGCGCGATAAGCAGAAGGCTTTTGCGAAGGAATTGATTGCTCAAATCCTCGCCAATCCTGAAGCTCCCGCAGAGGTCAAGGCGCTTCTCGAAGAAACCCTCGCTGCGGCTGACACTCAGAAGACCGACGAAGACATCGCTGCACAGCGTGCTCGCGTTGCAAAGATCAAGGAAATCACCGCGAAGTGTGATTGTGCAATTGGCAAGAAACTCGCCAGCATTGCAGACTTCCTCGTTCGTCGCTCGGTGTGGCTCATCGGTGGTGACGGCTGGGCTTACGATATCGGTTACGGTGGTCTCGACCACGTGCTCGCAACCGGTCGTAATGTCAAGATTCTCGTCCTCGACACAGAAGTTTACTCCAACACCGGTGGTCAGGCCTCCAAGTCCACGCCTGTGGGCGCAATCGCCAAGTTCGCCGCTGCTGGTAAGCCTCAGATGAAGAAGGACCTCGCCGCGATCTCCATGACCTACAAGAACATCTATGTCGCACAGATCTCGATGGGTATGAATCCTGAAGCTGCTGTTAAGGCATTCAAGGAAGCTGAAGAATATGATGGTCCTGCATTGATCATTGCTTATGCACACTGCATTGCACATGGTATCAACCTTGCACAGGGCCTCGAACACCAGAAGATGGCTGTTGAAACCGGTCACTTCCCGCTCTTCCGCTACAATCCTGAGCTCGCTGCACAGGGCAAGAATCCGCTCATCCTCGACTCCAAGGCTCCCGCTGTGAAGTTCTCTGAAGTCCAGGCAACGAAGGAAAACCGCTTCAAGCAGCTCGCTAAGATGAATCCTGAAGAAGCAAAGGCAATGTTCGAAAAGGCTGACGCATTCTACTCTCGCAAGTATGAATACCTTCAGGCGCTCGCAGCCCTCAATGTTTATTAATCGTTTGATATAAACATTCATCAAAAGAGTCCTCGGTTCTCCGAGGGCTCTTTTATTTTTAATCTTGAACGGATTGCAAAAGCGGCGCGTCATTTCTATTGTAGAGCGGTGGTGTTGGCGTTGCGGTAAGGGGGTGTAAGGGAACGTTAAACAGATGTTTTATGTGTGAAATAAGCGGCGTGGATACGGCTGTTTTTCACTGACTTTTTTCGTGGATGTTATTGTATCTTCCTTTGAAATATGATATACTATATAAATATATACGTATGAAAAGAGTAAATGGACGAAGCGGATACGCATTGATATCAGTGATTTGGACAATCGCTGTATTGAGTCTTATGCTTGCGTCTTTTACGATGGATACTTTTATTGAGACAAAGGTTGCGACCTATACTTACACGCGTCATCAAGCGACGGCATTGATGGATTCGGGCTTGTGTATTGCGAGTTTGCTGATGGAACGCCAAGAAGATGTCACGGGTGAAGAGACGGAGGAAGAGCTTCTAAAAGACCGTTGGATTGAACCCGCCATTCGTCTTAAGCGCGGACAACGCGTTGAGGTTCGTCAACAATTAAAGGTGGGTGAAGATGGTCGCCTTTATTTCATGACCTCGCAAGCCATTGCAACCAAGGCGGAGACAGCGGAAAGTTCCGAAACGCTTGCAGAAGCTGAGATTGTGCTTGCGATTGAACCCGAACCTGCGCGTTGGAATCTGAACAAACTTTCCCGTGCGGGGTATGGTGATAATGCAGACCTTATTTGGGGACGTATTCTTGAACTCGCAGGGGTCCCCGAGGAAGAACATGGGATTTTGATTGACTCTTTCTACGATTGGGTCGATGAGGATAGTCTTGAGACTTCGGCTGATGGTGCAGAGACGGATTACTATGAGAATCTTGAGCCGAATCCGTATGCGTGTAAGAATGCGGCCTTAGATACCATTGGTGAACTTGCATATATCCGTGGATTTGACACAAATAATGGCGTTCTTTTAAAAGGTGGCATTTGGAATCCCAAAGAGAGTGAATCGCGTCAGATTACCGTCTCTGGCATTGAACATCTCTTTTCGCTTTATGGCGATGGCAAGATTAATGTCAATGCAGCGCCCCGCGAAGTGCTGTTGACCGTTCCGTGTTTTGAAGATTCCGATGGGCTCATTGTGGATACGATTTTGGAAGAACGCGAAGGGCTCAATGCAGATTCCTTTGGAGCTTCTACGCAAGTGCGTCAAACTGCGCGTGGAGCCAGTTTGGGAACGGCTGCGATTGAAGACTATAGCTTTAAGGATATCTCGGATTTCCTTGCACGAATTCCGGGCATTTCACAAGAAGATGCAAACACCTATCTAACGGTGGATTGTGAGATTTATAAACTTGAGCTTGAGGGACGCGTTGGAAATATTCGTCGACGCGCAACAGCGATTGTTCAACGCGGTGGTTCGGATTCGAAGAAGAACTCAAGTGGTTTGACCTCTGCGGCGCAGGATTTAACGATCCTCCGTTGGCAAGAAGAAATTTAGTAAAGAGAGAGGCATGCGTCGTTAATGGCTACAAAAAAGACAAAAGTACGCACGAATTTGCCCTATATTGAGGCTTGTAACGCGATTTGTTCGTGTTTTACATTGCCGAAGGATGAAGGAAAATTGCCAGATGCCGAGATGGTACAGCTTGAGGCAGAGGCATTGTCTCCTTTTGAAGAGGGAACCTATGGTTGCAGTTGGGAACTGTTGCATGAAAATCAACATGAGGTGAATTATCTTGCGGTGATTGCTTCTGAGGAACGCCTCGCAGCAGCGCCGTGGTATCCAACGTTAAAGTCGCGTCACCAATTGGGGCGTTGCCGTATTGATGTGTCGGTTCTTGCATGGGTGAATGTTCTCGTAGACAAAGAGGCCACTTTAAAGCATGGGTCGCATTTCATCTTTTTGCAAGCAACCGATGAAATCCTTTTGATGGCCGTGGTTGAAGGCGTGCTCAAGGGTGTCCATGCCTTTAGCACCTTGGAAACGCTCGAAGATGACGCTGTGATGCTGCGTGAATTGAGTCGCTTCCTCGCGTTGATGAATGTGTGGCAGTTGGGGAATATCTCCTCGGCTTATGTCTATGCGCCAACGCCTGCCGATGCCTTAGCGGTGAAAGCCCTCCTGAAGGAGATGGATATCTTTGCGACCATTCACGATGTCTTGCTCCCCGATGGAATGGCGACCGATTGGCTCAAACAAGGCCTTGCTGCGCGCGCAAGTGCAAAAGCAAAGATGGATGTCACACCGCAATCTTGGCGTGATATGGCAAAGAAACTTCACCAGAAGTGTATGATCATTTTGGGGGGACTTTTCCTTGCGTTGATTTGGTGTGCATGTGCGACCTATTTTATCTTGGCGCCGATGCAAAAGGAACAAGAACTCGAAACCATTCGTGCAGAATACAAAGCCCTTGCTCCTAAATATAATGAATATCTTGCGATGCGCAATCGTTTGGATCTCATTTCGCGTTATCAAGACCGCTCCAATTCCGCGTTGGAAATCTTGCGTTTGGTTTGTGCGGCAAAGCCAAAGGGTGTGACCTTCCTTTCGTTGAACTTCCAACAAAAGAATTTAATTAAGATTTCTGCCAATGCGGAGACAACGGCAGATGTGTATGCCTTTAAGGAAGCGCTTGAAAAGGCCTTCGCCGTTGATCCAAATGCAGAGCCCCCTTCGTTACGCCCGCCTGCAATTCCAGAAATTGTGCGTTTCGTCGAAGATCGTAAAACGGGTCTCCAGCGCATCGATGTGGATATCAAGTTTGAACTCGTTGAGGAGGAAGCATAATGGAAACGCAAAAGAGCAATCCCGTTGTGGTCGCACTGCTCATCCTCGTCCTCGTCTTTGGGTCGTTATGGATTTGGTATCCCAAAATGCGCGAACGCTATGACCTCGCAGAAAAAAATCTTCTGCGTGAACAAACCCTTTTAAAGACGCGTAAAGCTGCGATTCGTAGTATTGATAGTTTGTATGAACACTATGAAGCAACGCGTGATGCAATGCCGTCGTTCCCCGAAGGAAGTGCGGTGGATACCCATTGGTTGCCAATGATGGATAACGCCGCAAAGGAAAATAATGTCAAAATCGCACAACGCTCAATCAAAGGTGAAGAAATCGTTGGCGATGTAACGGAACTAACCATTGAATGTCGCGATTGGGAAGGTCGCTTGGATTCCTTTGTTTGGTTCTTGTATGATCTTGAAACGCGCACGGATGCAATGATGGATTTCCGTGCGTTAACAATGAAACCGAGCTCAAAAAACCCAGGCATTTTGCAAGGCTCTTTTACGCTTAACTGTGCCTATATGCGTGAACCCATTTCTGATGCTGAATAATGAAGGATAAATCTATGAAGACCCCCTCGTTTACACGACTTTTACCAGCTGCTGTTTTCCTGATGGCTGCAACCACGCTCTCTGCACAAGCTGCAGCAACGCGTCGTAATCGTGCAACCCCTGGTGCACGCAATACAAATGCGACTACACCTGCTGCAGCAACGCCTGCTAATGCCGCTGTCTCCGCAACGGAGGTCGCTCAACAACTCGCCAAGGCTGAACGCGGTAAAGGCGGTCGCCCGAAGTTGAAGTTTGACAATGCCCCTGCAGAACTCTTCCTTCAACTCTGGTCGCAAGTCACCGGTCGTACACTCTTGACTTCGCCCGATGTCCCCAAAGTCACCATGAGCTTGCGTTCGAATGGTGAAGAAGACTGGTCCGACGAAGAATATCTCCAAGCCATTGAACAGCAACTCCAGCTCAATGGTATCGGTCTTCTCCCTGTGGGTGATCACTTCGCGCTCGTCGTTCCCTTTAAGACCATTGGTCAACAAGGTATCGAAACCTACCTTGAAATTCCTGCAGCGGGTCGTCACCCGGAAATGGGACAAATCATTCGTCAAATCATTACCCCCAAGCATGTCTCTGCAGAAGAAGCCCAAGCCGCAATTGAATCCTTCAAGCGTCCCGATGGTCAGATTCAGTTCCTTGAACGCACCAACTCACTCTTGATTACCGATACGCAAGAGAATGTCAACCGCATGATTGAAATCATCAACTTCATCGACAAGCCCATGCCGGTCCTTGAAGAAGTGCAAGTGTGCCCCATCAAGTATGCAAAGGCGGTTGATGTCAAGAAAGCTTTGGAAGAATTCGTTGAAGCTTCGCGTGAAGAAACAACGACCAAGACCACCAAAGGCGCGCCCCAAGTGAGCAATTCGCTGTCGCAAGGGATGCAAGCCGGTACCACCCGTCGTACCCGTAGTCTCCCTGGGGTGACACGCCCACAAGATAATTTACCTGACACGACCAGTGCTTCCATGGATGCGCTCGTCTCGGATGCTGACCGCGGAATGATTCGTGGTAAAGTCCAAATCATGGCAGATGAACGCTCCAACCAGCTCATCATCGTCACGCGTCCCTCCAATATGCAATTCTTCGAACGCATCATTAAAGTGCTCGATATCGAAACCGCTCCGGAAATTGCTGTTGAAATCATTCGCTTGAAGTACGCAAAGGCAGATACAGAAGATTCCGAAAAGGGTGTTGCAGACCTCCTGAACGAACTCATCGATAATACTTCAAACAAGAATAGCGAAAAGGATAACCAAGTTAATACCGCTAATGCAGCTGAAGGTGTTAACTTAACCGAAAATCGCAATCTTTCTGAACGCGCTCAACAAATTTCTAATAGTCTTTCTGCTTCTACAAAGTCAAAGATGGGCGAACTCAAGAAGGAAAATATCAAGATTCTTGCAGATAAGCGTATCAATGCTGTCATGGTGATGGCTTCTCCTGGCGACCTCGCCGCCATCAAAGAAATCATCGCCTCAATGGATATCCCCGTCGCACAAGTCCTCATTGAAACAGTTGTGTTGAGCGTTGGTTTAACAGATCAAATAACAACAGGTATTCAATGGGTGAAGCGTGTTGATGATAGTAATAATTATCGCGATTCGTTTGGCGGAGGTGGCGCAGGGTCTCTTACTCCAAAGAATTTCTTCACAAATGTTATTGATTCTACTGATAAAGATGGAAAAACAACAACAACACGTGTTGCAGATGATCTCGTAGGTAAGGCTATTGGTTCAGCTTCCGGAGGTGTATCATATTTTGGTTCTGTCAATAGTTGGAATTTAGACTTTTTGTTACATGCGGCAGAGAATGATAGTCATACAAAAGTTTTGACCTCTCCTATTTTGATGACGCAAGACAATAAAGAAGCTACAATTGAATCAACTGAACTTGTGTACCTTTATAATGGTATGAAGTATATGGGCTCTTCTTACTCGGGGTCGGATTATCAACCTGATATTAAACAAGAAGAGATGGGTTTAAAGATTACGGTTACTCCTCGTATTAACCCTGATGGTACGGTAGTGCTTGAATTTGAAGAAACATTCCAGCAATTAGGTACGAAAAAGACAATCCCAGGTTCTGGTACACGTGATAAAGACGGAAATGTTACAGAAGGTTCTTGGGATTCTCCTGTGACGCGTAAAATCTCTGGTAGTATTTCGGTGAACAATGGTGAAACAGTTGTTATTGGAGGTCTTGTAACGCATACAAAGACACAAGAAGAGAGTGGTATTCCAATTCTTCGTCATATTCCTGTTGTTGGTAAGTATCTTTTTGGTTATACTTCAGATAAGGATGAACGTAGCGAACTGCTTGTCTTCCTAACGCCTTATGTCTTTGAAGACTCTCGGTCGGCTCAAGAGGAAGCTCAGCGTCGTAAGGATTACCTTGATGCCGCTGGCGTTTGGAACAAGGGCTGGTCGAAGTCTCAACTCGCGGATGTGACCGATGAAGAAGATATGCTTCGTCGTGAAAAGTCGAAGAATAAGTACGAAATGAATCAAGTGGAAGTACGTGAAAAGCGTACGAAAGCGCAACGCGAACATGATAAGGCGATGAAGGAACTCTTGAAGAAGAATATTGAGCGTGATAAACGCGAACTTGAAGAGGATCGTGAAGACCTTACGGCTGCGGAAATCGAAAAGCGTGAAGCTGACATTCGCAATGAAGAAGTGATGCACGAAGCGTTGTTGCGTGAAATTAATCTCGATGAGGAGGTCGTGGAATGAGTCTTACGCCAGAACAGCTTGACGCCGTTCGTACATGGGTCGCTGAGGGAGATTCTCTCAGCGAGGTCCAGAAGAAATTGCGCTCGGAGTTTAACCTTCAGATGACCTTCTTTGATGTGCGTATGCTCGTGATGGACATCGGGGCGACATTGAAAGATCGTGAAGCACAAGTTGAAGCGGACGATGTGACCAAGGCAAAGCTTCCGCCGAAACCGGGTGCGGAAGAACAAAAACCGATTCCAACCGGTGCGGTGGGGATTACCGTTGATACGATTCAGGTGATTCCTGGAGCACTGGTTTCCGGTGGGGTGACCTTCTCGGATGGTGAAAAAGGGAAGTGGTTCTTTGACCAAATGGGTCGCTTTAATTTTGAACCGAATACGATTGGTTATAAGCCTTCGGCGGAGGATGCTCGTACCTTCCAGCAGATGCTTCAGCAAGAGCTCTCTACACGCGGTTATTAAGCGATTGTTTTTGAGCACTTTTGACAGCCGCCTTTGCCAATGGTAAGGGCGGTTGTTGCATTGAATGGACCCCGCCTTTGTTTTCTAAAATGTGAGGGCGTTGAGGGAGGGGAAAAGAGGCGTTTCATAAAGGAGGTTTTTGAGGTCGCGATGAAGGCGTTTTTCAAAGTCGCCCTTTTTGAAGCTCAAAGTCGCCCATATTGACGAGCAAAAAGGGCGACTTTGAAGTTCAATTTCATCAGTCTTGATTTTAAAGGCTTTTGAGGCATTGAGCGTAAGACCTCAAAAAGAGATAAAAAAGGGATGTGTTTGGGGATTCTTTTGGGGGGTGATTGAAGGTGTTTTTGGGAGAGGTGCTTTTTCTCTTTAAGGGTTTTGTGGAAAGCGAAAAAAGACTATAAAAAAGGATTCAAATATGGTATACTAGAATGAAAAATAATGAGGTGAAAAATGAAGCCGATAATTGAACCACATATTCACATGATTTCGCGTACGACCGATGAGTACATGAAGATGCGCGAAGCAGGGATTCGTGTTTGCGTTGAGCCGTCTTTTTGGCAAGGCGCGAATCGTCGTTATGCAGGGACATTTTTTGACTATTTTCGTTTGTCGTTAGAATTTGAAGACACGCGTGCGGCGCGCTTCGGTGTCGATCACTGGAGTGCAATTGGTATGAATCCCAAGGAAGCAGAGGATCGTAAGCTCGCAGATGAAGTGATTGATGGGATGGGGGAATACCTTGATCACCCGCGTTGTGTTGCTCTCGGTGAAATCGGTTTTAATAATATCACGGAAAATGAAGAGCACGCACTTGTTCGTCAGCTTCGCATGGCGGAAGAACGCAAAATGCCGGTGATTCTCCATTTGCCACACTTTAATAAACTCAAAGGGATCAAACGCGTCCTTGAGATTATTAAAGCGGAGGGATTGACGCCGGAGCGCATTGATATTGACCATAATGTTGAGGAAACGATTGCGCTTGCATTGGAGAGTGGATGCTATGCAGGGATGACGGTCTATCCGTACTCGAAGCTTTCGCCGGAGCGTGTGAGTGCAATGATTCGTGAGCATGGGCATGAGCGTGTGATTGTGAATGGTTCTGCGGACTGGGGAATCAGTGATCCGCTCTCGTTAATCAAGGTCGTCAAACAACTTGAAGCGGATGGCTTTGAGGCTTCGGTGATTGAACACATCACCTATCATACGCCCATGGCGTTTTATGCGGCGTCTCCACATTGGAAACCCAATTTTGATATTGTTCCTCAAGATCCAACTACATTCCAGCGTCAACCGTGAGGTCGTTTATGGATGAACAAACATCAACTGCAAATGCGACAATAAGTGCAACAACGGTGGTTTCGACCGCTCAAGGAGCGATTGCACCGACGGTGGTTTCGCATCCGCAGGAGAATAGCACGCGTACGGTGGTGATGCACCCCGAGGGGGAGAATCAACCCGCTTCTCCGCCGACAACAGTAACGCGTGGGTCTGCAGATGATTATGCGATTTGTGGTAAAATCGGGGATGGCGGCATGGGTGTCGTTTACCTCGCAAAAGATCGCCGATTGGGTCGCTATGTCGCCATTAAACGATTGAATGAAAATTCGTTGAAAGATATGAATTTACGTGCACGCTTTTTGCAAGAAGCACGTGCTGTTGCGGCATTGAACCATGCCTATATCGCTCATATCTACGCGCTCGGTGAAGACGCCTTGGGTCCGTATATCGTCATGGAATATGTGGCGGGACCGGTGCAAACCGAGGTGGTGACGACGAATTCGGATCGTTCGCCCCAAAAGAGTCTCTCTCTCGAACAGTACATCAATCGTAACGGACCGATGACCTCGGATGAAGCGGTTACGATGTTGCTTAAGCTTGCAAAGACGATGTCGTATGCGCATCGTTGCGGGGTGATTCATCGTGACTTGAAGCCATCGAATATTCTGTTGGATATGAGTTGCGAACCCAAGCTGATTGACTTTGGCTTGGCGCGTCTGGCACCGCGTGAAGGTCGAACCATTGTCAATGACATCACAACGCCGGGTGAAAAACTCATCAGTCTCGGCTATTCGGCGCCGGAGTTGGAAGAGGACGCCTCAACAAGTGATGGGCGTGCAGATATCTATTCGTTAGGTGCGACGCTCTACTTCCTCTTGACCGGTCGTAATCCGCGCTATTATCGTGAACAGGAAGTGCCGGCCTTCTTGCGTGAAGTCATGCGTCGGAGCTTAGAGACCGTGCGTGAACAGCGCTATCGCAATGCAGATGATTTTATTAAAGCACTCTCTGAAGCCGCTTCGCATGGGAAGGCGGTCGCTCCCACCATTAAAACGACTTGGCGTTGTAAATGGTGTGATGCGGTCAATCCCGTTGCGACCAAATTCTGTGCAGAATGTGGTTGGGACGGGAGTGAAAAATGCCTTGAGTGTGGCGGCGATACCTTTGTGGGGCAACAATATTGTCCTTCTTGTGGTGCAGATTGTCGAATGTATGAACATGTGGCATCGATTATCCGTTTGATGAAGGATGCGTGGGATAATCGTCGATTCGAACGTCTCGCTTCCATTCGTAGCCGTTTGCATGGCTTTGACCCCTCGGGTCCCACGGGTCGAAAGATGCTCGCCGATGCTCAAAAATGCGTCGAAGACGGCGAACGCAAAGTTGCGCGTCGTAATCGTTTGGCATCATTGATTCCAAATGAATTAAAAGCAGAGAATTATGAACGCGCCCAGACCTTCATTGCGGAGTTCCAATCGCTCAATGAAGATATGTTGGTCTATGAGGAAGAACTTAAAGAAATCCCTGCCAAAATCTTCTCGCGTGATTTAGTGCGGATTCGTCAGTGTGTGCGTGCACGCGATTGGAATACGGCGCGTCATTTGATTGAATCGCTCGCGCCGAAGTATGGCGACCAACCCGAATATCAAGATGCACGCGCAGCGATCGCTCGTCATGACCGTAATCTTAAGCGTCTCTTTTGGGGGATTGCAATGGGCGCGGTTGGGTTGCTCTATTTGTGCTCCATCCCATTGGCGGCATGGATGACAGGTGCACCCTTTAAGCCGAATTCATTCGCACGCGTTATCTATAGCCCGGGTGAAAAAATTTATCGTTCGATTGGACTTTCCGGAGCCGCGGATAAATACTTTAAGCTTCCGATGGATGCAACGGTAACGCACGTGGCGGAAGCAACCATTCAATTGCCAGAGGAAATCCGCGTCCTCAAGGATAAGTATGATTCCTCGATTAAACATGGCGACACCCAGTATAATCAACAAGCGAACACCTTCATTAATAACTATATCAACGAACTCTACATTTTGCGTCAAGAAGCTCAAAAGGCGGGGGACTTCAATAGTGTTAAAGCTGTTGTTCGCGCCCTTGAACGCGCAGAGGCGACACGCAAGATTGAAGAGGATATACCCGATGATTCCGAGCGTCTCTTGTTGGTGAAGCAACGCTATCGTAAAATTCTCTACGATCAAAACCTCTTGCGTGCGAGTAATGTCATTAAAGCGGCGCGTGAATATCTGGAAGCGTTGGAAGAACTCAAGAGCGCCTACACCAAGGATGATAAGTTGGAACTCGCTAACCTCGCAGATCAAGAAAGCTCGCGTGTAAAGGCGGGAACCGCTTGGGCAAAGACCATCGTTGACAAGGATCCGTCGTTGATGTCGGTCGCGGGGATTACGGTCGATGAGAAGAAGGCCGCAGAATTGGTTGTAAGGCGTACGCGTTTGCTTGAAAAGGTAAATGAAATCGATGAGGAAATGAATGTCGCCCTCCAAGATTGCCCGCAACAATACATCGCCTCTCTCACGGCATTGATTGAACGCTACAAACATGAAGGTAACTTCAATGCATGGGAAACGGTCTCTGTGGAATTGCAACGCTTTAAGGAAACAAAGTCGTTGAAGGAAACGGATATCCTCAATGAATTCGATACCTTAAATGAGTTGAAGGCATTGTCAACCTTACAGCGGTCGATGATTCAGCGTGAAAAGTCAATCCACTTGGAATACAAGATGAAGAAGTTTAATATGACCCTTCAACATCTTGAAGCGCTGGATACAGAAAAGATTCAATTGACAAAGCAAGGGCGAATGTCTGAAGCAGCTGCCGTGGATGCGGAAATGCGGTTGATTATTCCGGATCCCGCATTCGTCGCACTCATTAAGTCCTTTGATCCTTCGTTCCTCCCAGAAAAGATTCGTGTGATCATCAATCAGATTCAATCTACACCTGCCGTGCGTTCCGCGGCTTCCTCGGAGGGAACACAACCGCCTCCGGCGAAACATGAAGCTTCGCCGACAACGCCACCCTACGAGACGCCACAGCCGATGTCAACCGAATCGATGAACCCGCCCATGGAGGCAACCCCTCCCGCGACAATGGAAATGCCGCAACCCGAGCATTCACCCACAACTCCTCAAGCATAAAGGATGACTATGTACGACGCAACCGCTCAGTTAATTCATGTTCGCCCCTTAACACAAGGCTATCGCGTGTTGACATTCCATGTGCCGGAAATTGCAACGGCCGCCCAGCCAGGACAATTTGTTCATGTGCGCATCCCTTCGATTGAACCTTCCCGTTTGCGTCGTCCCTTTAGTATCTATGATGCAGACCCCGAGAAGGGCCTCCTCTATGTGCTCTATAAGGTGGTTGGATTCGGTACAGAAAAACTCGCCGAACTCCCCGTTGGAACAACAATGGATATCTTAGGTCCTATCGGTACACCCTTTCCTTTGGAAGCTTCGGGAACGCCGTACTTGGTGGGTGGAGGCTATGGTGTTGCACCGTTGTGGTTCTTGGCGACACGTTTACCGCAAAAGGGCATCCTCTTCGTTGGGGGGCGCACGGCGCAAGATATCCTCGAAACCGATCGCTTCATCGCGGCGGGTTGGGAGGTGCGTATCGCAACACAAGATGGTTCGCTCGGTACAACCGGGCTTGTCACCCTCCCGTTGGATGAAGCGCTCGCAGAAAATCCAACAGCGGAACTCTATGCGTGTGGTCCTGATGGCATGCTTCGTGCCGTGGGTGAACGCGCCATGAAGTATAATATTAAAGGCTGGCTCTCGTTGGATAAACACATGGTTTGTGGGGTGGGGGCGTGCTTGGCATGCGTCCAGAAAATCCGTACCCCCGAGGGTGAGGAAGTGTTGAAACGCGTTTGTGTGGATGGTCCGGTCTTTGAATCGCGTGAAATCGTTTGGTAATGGAAGAGGTGTGAGATGTTGAAGAAAAGCGTCTGTCTTTTGTTTTCAACCCTCTTCTTATCGGTTGGGGCGCTCGCCGCATCGATGGAGGAGATGGAAACCCAAATAGATACCCTTTGTGCGTCGTTGACAGAGGTGGAGGGGCGTGCCTATCCCGAATTGGCTTTGCATGACCTTGTTGACCGTCTCACACAATCGACCGAAGCAATGGGGGACCTCACGCAACTCGCAACATGGGATCAAGACAATGTGGACGCATCATTGCTGCCTTACCTTGAAGCCTATAACTTGCTCTATGTGGCGTTGACGTCTCCTCTCAAGGAATACGCAGATGCTTTCAATGCGTATAAAAAGACAAACCCTCCAACGCACTTTCTAAATATCGCAGATGTGATTGAGATTGTGAAACCATGTGAGGATTGTCCCTCCAAGTGTACAACTTGTAAAGGCACGAAAAAATGTCCCACGTGTAAAGGGCGTGGCTACATTATGGAGGCTGCGAAATCAACCTTGGGAAGTTCTACGCGTAAAAAATGTACAACGTGTAATGGCTCCAAGCGTTGTAAAGCGTGTGCGCATCGTTCGGCGACCTGCACGACGTGTGGAAATTTCCACCGTGTCGTTGACAAAGTAGCCTTAATCTCCCGCATCGAATCGTTGCTCGCAGAGATGCGAAACCAAAGCGAAACGTTGTTCGCGGAGGACTTAAATGCGCGTAAACAAACCCTCGCACTCGCAGCTGAAATTCGCAAAATCAAGAGTTCGTCTTATTCGCGTACCGACCCTAAAAAAGTCTTAGAGGTGATTGATGCATTGCCCGAGGAATGTCAAGCCGCGGTAACCTGGACTTATGTTCCACCCTTGCGTGAAATCGCAGAAACAATGCTCGCTGAGAAAGAACACAATTCGCCTGAAAAAGTGCGCATGCGGGATGAAATTCAGCGCGCCATTAAAGAGGCGCAATCGGAAAAGACCGCAGAGGAGGCGCTCATTCGTCTCCTCTCGCCCATGGAGCGTTGCCAAACCTCTGAGGCTTTCCCATTGTTGGAAACCACACAGGCGGGCTTCATTCAACAATGGCACCGCGAACGCGAGGACGCCCTTGAGACCTTGAAAAAAGAGGTCGAAACGTGCATGGAACGGGAAGCTTTGGAGGAACGCCTCTCCGCGCTTGAGGATGCGCTTGACACGTGTAAGTTGCCGAAAATCGACAGCCGTATCGTAGATGATAAAGACCTCTATCAACAATTAAAGCCAACCGATGAGGCGGTCACGAAAGCCGTGAAGCAATTGCAAAAGGAAATTGTTGATGCCATCGCTGCAACGGAAGCAGAAAAAACCGCACAAGAACAAAAAGCGCGTGAATTGGAAAATCAAGGAACCCCATGGTGGGTTTGGGCGGCGATTATTGGTGGTGCTGTAGCGGTGCTTTATTTTGGCTATTCGGTCGTTCAAATGATCGGTGAACATCAAGCGAAAAAGGCGAAGGAAGCGCAGCGTAAGGCAACCTTGGATTCGATTCGAAATACCTTTGCGCGACGGAAGCATCACTAATCTATGGCGAATCAAAAACAGCGTTTTTCATGGCAGGCGTGGCTGGAATTGCTACGCTTGCCTAATCTTTTCACTGTCCCTGGGGATGTCATTGTCGGTTGGGTGATGGTCGGCATGAAGGGCGTTTTCCCTTGGTTTGCCATTCTTGCCTCGCTCGCATTGTATAGTGTGGGACTTTTGCTGAACGACCTCTTGGATGTGCGAACGGATACCAAAGAGCGCCCGCAGCGTCCGCTCCCCTTGAAGCGTGTGAGTAAACGAGCGGTGATTGTGGTAAGTGGTGCGTTAAGTGCGGTTGCGTTGGGTCTCGCTGCATGGACGGGTGCCTTACCTGTAGGGCTTGCACTCTTGGGAATGATTCTCTTTTATAATCTCTTGGCCAAACGCATCGCAATCTTAGGGGTGGTGGTCATGGGTTGTTGCCGAGGCTTAAATGTCTTACTCGGTGCTGCCATGACATGGACATGGGATGCGCTTCCGCTTGAAACAACCACGCTTCAACAGGCGATGCTCTTCTTCACCATCTATATCCTCATTGTTTCGATTGTCGCTCGTAACGAAGCTAAACCCTCTGCACGGACGCATCTCTTCATGCGGTTGTTACCCCTTGCAATGGTGCTTTTCTTATTGCCACTCTCATGGTTTTATGGGAAGTTTACCGGGCTACCTATCCTCTGCGTAGCGGTGACCTTCCTTCCTGGACTTTTCCGACATTGTCCGATTCCAAAACGTGTTGCAGCGTATATTCGAGGCCTCATTCCTTTACAAGGGTTGTGGTGCTTCATCCTTTATCCCTCAATGGGAACATTCTGGATTTCACTTTTTCTCTCATTGTGGGGTGGGGCATGGATTGCTTCGCGTCGCTTTGCAGGTTCTTAATCACTGACGAACAAAACGTATGTTACTCTCTCGTTTCTTCTTACCCCATCTTGCTCAACTCCCACGGCAACGCATTGCGATTTGTGCCTCTTTCTTCATTCAAGGTTTACTCTTCGCAACCTGGACCTCACGCATTCCAGATGTTCGCGCACTCTTCCATTTAGACAATGCACAACTGGGCCTCTTGTTACTGATGATGTCGCTCGGACAAATCGTTGGGATGCCCTTCAATGGTTGGCTCGTGACACGCTTTGGAAGCAAACGTATGGCCATTACCGCAGGCTATCTCTATGGCGCAGTAATCTTTTCGCTTGGGCTTGTCTCGGCGTTCCTTCCGGGTACAACGCTGGGGCGTCACCTCTTTGGTGGGATTCTCTTCGCTGGTGGATTCATTTCAGCCCTCTCCTATACGGCGGTCAATACACAAGGCGTTCAACTCGAAAAATGCTACGGTCGTAGTATTATGACCTTCTTCCATGCGATGTGGTCGATGGCAGGCTTCGTCGCTGTCGGCATTGCAATGATTGTTGGATGCTTCCATCTCGCGCCGCAGTATCACTTTATGGGCATCGGCCTTGCAACGGCGATTCTCCTCACCTTTACGGGCGGAGCACTCCGCGTAGATCCTCCTTTCGTGACAACAACAACCGCTGATGCGAAACGCCCTTCTATGGCATGGCGTTTTACCCCCGTCATGCTCCTCTTAGGACTCACTGTTTTAGGTTGCATGCTCTGTGAAGGCGCCATCTACGAGTGGAATGGTATTTGGATGCGCGATGTTGTAAAATGTCTCGCAACACAAGAAAAAACCGCCTATATGGCCTTCCTCGCGGCAATGGTTGCCACTCGCTTTGTCACCGATGCATTGGTGGAACGCTTTGGCGTGAAAACCATTCTCTTTTTCTCTTCGCTCCTTCTCTTCCTTGGATTCTTCATCATGATTGCGGGCGCTCAAATCACCCTCGGTCACACACCCTTTTTAATGGCCGTGATAGGTTGTGCGTCCATTGGAATTGGAGCCAGCACAATGACCCCCCTCTGCTGTGCGCTCGCAGGTAAATTAAAATCCATGCCCCCAGGAATTGCGATTGCAGAAATTTCGACCATTGGTGCCATGGGCTTCCTTATTGCACCTCCCGTGATTGGGGTTGTTTCAAAACTCTTTAATCTAAAAGTCGCCTTTGGATTAATGGGACTCATGGCATTCTTCACCATCTTGGCGACCCTTTTCCTCTTTAGATGTAAAGAATTAAAAGCGCAATAAGCCTTTTGCAAATAAAAAGAAGCCTCCAAGGAATCCCTCGGAGGCATCTTTTTTTACAATCACGCTATCACACTTAGAGGACCGGTGCGCAAGCTTCGCCTTCGGTGAGGCGGTTGTAACACTCGGCATAGATGTCCTGCGTCTTTTGAATAACTTCATCTGGCAATGCAGGTGCCGGAGGCTGATGGTTGAAGTTGATCGAATCCAACCAGTCACGAACAAACTGCTTATCCATGCTCGGAGGATTCGAACCCACCGCATAAGTCGAAGTCGCCCAGAAACGAGAAGAGTCCGGCGTCAACACTTCGTCTGCCAAAACAATGTTACCCTCTTCATCCATACCAAATTCAAACTTAGTGTCGGCCAAGATGATACCACGCGATTCAGCAAACTTTGCAGCTTCCGAGTAGAACTTAATGGAGAGATCCTTGAGCTTCGTGGCTAATTCCGTACCGATATCCTTCGCCATATCCTCAACCGAAATCGCCATGTCATGATCACCAATTTCAGCTTTGGTCGTGGGGGTGAAGAGAACCTCATCAAGCTTCGAAGCATTCTGATAACCCTCGCGAAGCTTTTGACCATTCACTGTACCATGCTTCTGATATTCAGCCCAACCGCTACCCGTGAGATACCCACGCACAATGCATTCATAAGGAACCACCTTCAGCTTACGCACGAGCATCGAACGATTCTGCAACTCAGGCATTGCATTAAACGGCGCCGGATAATCCTTAATATCCGCCGAAATCAAATGGTTCGGGCACACCTCCGCAAACTTACGGAACCAAAAGGTCGAAATGCTATTGAGCACTTTACCCTTTCCCGGCACACCATCATCCATAATCACGTCAAATGCGCTCAAACGATCCGTAACGATAATCAACATCTTATCGCCCAAATCATAGATATCACGAACCTTACCCTGAATTTTATCCATCCCAGGGATCGTCACTTCCATCAACGCACCGCGTTTATCAAATGTCATAAATAGACTCCTTCATCATTCTAAAAACGTCCCATATTATACCTTGAAATCCCCTCCAAAAGCAAGCCTTTTTTCCTCCGCCCAACAAGACCCTCTCTGGAGGATTTTAATTAACACCCATTAATTAAAACGGCCATATTATACTAAATCTCAATAGATAAGATTCCTCATTCATAATTCGAGCGCATCGAGACCGTGTGCGGTCGTCGCCCTACGAAACCTGCGAGATCCGGGGGTATGGGGCACTCCCCATGACAGCCCTTTGGCGGATTCGGCGTTAAAAAAGCGCTTTGGTGGGGGTGTTAAAAAGGTGTGTTTTTGGGGGATTATTTATGATATAATAAGAGATTGTATTTTTTGAAAGGAAATGTATGGTTGAATTTAAGGATTTGGGTTTGCCGAGTGCGTTGTTGAAGGCTGTTGAGAAGTTGGGCTTTACGACACCGATGCCGATTCAAGCGGAGGCGATTCCGGCGTTGCTGGTGGAGGATCCACCGGATTGTGTGGCGTTGGCTGCGACGGGCACGGGGAAGACCTGTGGGTATGGATTGCCAATGTTGGCGCATTTGGATGCGGCTGCGGCGGAGGTGCAGGGGTTGATTTTGGCGCCGACGCGTGAGTTGTGTTTGCAGATTGGTGAGGAGTTGGCGCGGTTCGCGAAGTATCTGGAGCATGTCCATGTGGTGGCGTGTTATGGTGGCGCGCCGATTGGTCAGCAGATTGTAAAGTTGTCGCGGGGGGCGCAGGTGGTCGTGGCGACGCCGGGGCGTTTGTGTGATTTGATTCGTCGTGAGGCGATTTCGCTGGAGACGGTGAAGACTTGCGTGCTCGATGAGGCGGATGAGATGTTGAATTTGGGGTTCCGTGAGGAGCTGTCGTTCATTCTCGATGCGGTGCCGAAGGGTGCGGCGATGTGGCTTTTCTCGGCGACGATGCCGCCAGAGGTGGAGGCGATTGCGAAGACTTATATTTCTGATCCGCTTGAGATTACGGTGGGGACGAAGAATGAGACGCAGGCGAATATTGTGCATCACGCGTATGCGGTTGCAGAGCACAATCGTTATGGGGCGTTGCGTCGCGTGATTGATTTCGTGCCGGAGATGTATGGGTTGGTCTTTTGTCGGACGCGTGTGGATACACAGCGGTTGAGTGAGACCTTGATGCATGAGGGTGTGTATGCAGAGGCGCTGCATGGTGATTTGTCGCAGGCGCAGCGCGATAGCGTGATGCGGAAGTTTCGTGAGAAGGCGGTGCGCATTCTCGTGGCGACGGATGTGGCGGCGCGTGGCTTGGATGTGGATGACATTTCGCATGTGATTCATTATCATTTACCGGATGATCCGGCGGTGTATACGCATCGAAGTGGGCGTACGGCGCGTGCGGGAAAGAGTGGAATTTCGATTTCGCTGGTGACGCCGCGTGAGAAGCATCGTTTGCGGTTGATTGAACGCATTTGTGGGATGCGCTTTGAGCAGCGGTCGATTCCTACGCCGGAAGAGGTGCGTCAGAAGCATGTCTTTTGGTTGGCGGAGCAGGTGCGCACGACCACGGAGATTCATCCAGCGATTCTCGAATTGTTACCCGCGGTTTCGCCGATGATGACGGGGCTTTCCTCCGAAGAGGTGTTGGCGCGTATTTTACAGCTGCGTCTCTCGACCTTGATGGATGCGTATAAGGATGCGAAGGATATCAATCCTGCACAACGCGTGGTCGATAAAGCTGAACGCGATGCGGCCTTTGGTGAGCGTCAGCGCATTATGATTCATGTGGGGCGTTTGGATCACTTGAAGGAAGGCGCAGTGGTGCGCTTAGCCTGTGAACATGCGGGGATTCAAGCCTCGGATATCGGGGCGATTAGCATTAAGCGTGAGTTTGCTTTCTTTGATGTGCGAGCGGAACTCGGGCGTCGGGTCTTGTCGGCGCTACAGAATGTTGATTTTGATGGACGACCGCTCAATCCCAAGTGGGTTGACCCAGTAGAAGATTTGCACGAAAAGAAGCCGAAGAAATCCTTTCAGAAGAAGTTCTCAGAGAAGCGTGGAGACAAGCGCGGGGGAAAACCCTTTAAGAAGGACGGAAAGGGTGCCTTTAAGAAGGGCGAGAAGGCGTTTAAGAAGGGTGGAAAAGCCTTTCAGAAGGCGGGTAAAAAAGGTGGCGGTAAAGGAGCACAACACGCATGAGTCAAGTCTTTGATCTCCTTCATCCACAGTTACAACGCGCCGTAAAAGAGAAGGGGTATACAACGCCTACGCCGATTCAGCGAGAAGCGATGGTGCCGATTCTCAAGGGGCGTGATGTGATGGGCTGTGCGCAAACGGGTACGGGAAAGACGGCGGCCTTTTGTTTACCGTTGTTGCATCGTTTGGAGCAGCAGCATGTGGGCTTTCGTCCGGGGCGTCCGCGGGTTTTGGTTTTGGCGCCGACCCGTGAACTCGCCGCCCAGATTGGTGAGCATTTGCAAGCCTATGCGAAGTATCAGAAGACCCCGTGTGCAACGGTCTTTGGCGGGGTGAATATCAATCCTCAAATCGATGCCTTGAAGAAAGGGATTGGGGTGTTGGTCGCAACGCCGGGGCGTCTCTTAGACTTGATGGGTCAGGGGGCGTGTCAGCTCAATGATATTCTCGCGGTGGTGCTCGATGAAGCCGACCGAATGCTGGATATGGGCTTTTTGCCGGATATTAAGAAGATTCTTGTGCGGTTGCCGCAGCGGCGTCAGTCGCTCTTCTTCTCCGCAACGCTTTCACCCGAAGTCACCGAACTCGCGCAGAGCTTTATTCGAACGACACCGGTTGAGATTCGCATTGATCCAGGTGTGCCGACGGTTGAACGCATTCGTCAGCAGGTTTACTTCGTGGATAAGGAGAATAAGTATGCGCTCTTGAAGTGGGTGTTGGATTCTCCCAAGTGTTTTCGTGTGATTGTGTTTCCTCGGATGAAGCACGGGGCCGATCGTTTGGCGAAGCAGCTGACGCGTGATGGGTTTCCCGCGATGGCGCTGCATGGCGATAAGAGCCAAGGGGCGCGGACGCGTGCGTTGGAAGGGTTCCGCTCGGGGAAGGTGCAAGTCTTGGTCGCGACCGATATTGCGGCGCGTGGCATTGATGTGGATGATGTCACCCATGTCATTAACTATGATTTGCCAGACGAACCCGAAACTTATGTTCATCGCATTGGTCGTACCGCGCGTGCTGGTGCCGAAGGCGTGGCGCTCTCACTGGTGTGTGCGCACGACCGTAATGCGTTGCGAGAGATTGAGAAATTTATTCGGAAGACGCTTCCGTGGGACGCCGAGCAGCCGTTGCACTCCGACGCGGCTCGCACCGCAATGGGGGCGGCGGCATCGCGTCCGCCCAAGCAAGCGCACGCGCGTCCGCAACGCGCTGCGGCGGGAACGCCGGTTTCCTCCAAGAAGCCGGTCCCCAAGGCGCCGAAGCAACCTTTTTATCAACGCCATCAACGCCCGAAGCGCGGACCTGTCGGTCCTCAGAAGTAAGGTTCTTTTTTATGGCGGAATTCGTTGAGGAGGATTCAGTATGTTGATTGTTTCGAAGACGGTTTCATTTGATGCTGCACATTTGTTGACAGGACATGGCGGTCAGTGCAAAAATCTTCATGGGCATACTTATCGTGTCGCGGTAGAACTCTCTACCGTGGCACCGGTGCCGGGTCAACCCGAAGATATGGTGATGGATTTTAAAGAGCTCAAAGAGGTCTTGAATAATACGATTGTGAAGCCGTGTGATCATGCGTTTCTCTACGATACGCAGAGTGCCGTCGAATCGGACATTGCAGCGACCTTGCAGAAGCATGGGTTGCGGACTTATCCGATGGGGTATCGCTCGACCAGTGAAAATCTCGCGCGTCATTTCTTTGAGAAGATTGAAGCGTGTGGGTTGCCGGTGATGGCGGTCAGCGTGAGTGAAACGCCCGAAAGTTGTGCGACTTATCGTCGCTAAGGAGGTGTCGTATGCGTTATGTAGGGCCTCATGTGTCTGCGGCGGGTTCGCCCGCCGCGGCGATTGCAAATGCGCAAGCCGTGGGTGCGACGGCGTTTGCGCTCTTTGTAAAGAATCAACGGCAGTGGATTGGAAAGCCGTTAAGCGCGAAGGATATTAGCGATTTCAAGGCGGCGCGCGAAGCCGCGGGGTATGCACCTGAACACATTCTTCCGCACGCGGGGTATTTGATTAATCTCGCCAATCCCAAAGAAGAGCTTTACGAAAAGAGTATGGGCTCCTTTCTCGATGAGTTGCATCGGTGTGAAGCGCTTGGGTTGACGCGGCTTAATTTACATCCTGGGTCGCATTTAAAGTTGCTCTCGGTGGAGGCGGCGTGTGATCGCGTGGCGATGAGTATCAATACCGCCCTTGAGCAAAGTGCTGGGGTGACGATTGTCATTGAGAATACGGCGGGGCAGGGGGCGTATCTCGGCTCGACATTTGAAGAGCTCCGTCGTATTTATGATGGCGTGAATGATAAGTCGCGGATTGGCTTCTGTTTAGACACGGCGCATAGTCTTGCGGCGGGCTTTGACATTTCCACCCCGGCGGGTGTTGATGCCTTTTTAGACGCCTATGACAAGACGGTCGGCTTTGCGCTCTTGCGAGGGATGCACATCAATGATTCCAAGGGGACCTTGGGGTCGCACCTCGATCGCCACGCCTGTTTTGGCGAGGGACAGATCGGTTGGGAAGCGTTGTTGCATCTCGTGCGTCATCCCGCATTGCAGACGCTTCCGTTGATTCTTGAAACCCCCGAACCCGAGCGTTGGCCAGAAGAAACGCGGCGCCTCCTTGAAGCGTAAGGGGGGGGCTTTTTCTCACAGGGCGTAAAATGTGAGGATGCGCGATTTTTTTATCGCTTCAAACGAAGTTTTTTGATATACTAATAAGATTAAAAGAAAGGTTTTTATCATGGCTTATAATAAGATTCAGTTGCCGACTTTCGGTGAAAAAATCACAATGGGTGCCGATGGTCGTTTGCAAGTGCCAAATTGTCCAATTATTCCGTATGTTGAAGGCGATGGTACGGGACCTGATATTACGGCTGCTGCAATGACGGTTTGGAATGCTGCGGTGAAGGCGGCGTATGGGGATGAACGCAAAATTGCGTGGATGGAAGTTTATGCGGGCGAGAAGGCCAATGTTGTCTATGGTCCGAATACTTGGTTGCCAGATGAAACCATTGATGCGTGCCGTGATTGTCTCGTTTCGATTAAGGGCCCCTTGACGACACCGGTGGGGGGCGGCATTCGCTCGATCAATGTGGCGATGCGTCAGTTGTTGGATCTCTATGTTTGTTTGCGTCCTGTGCGTTGGTTTAAGGGTGTGCCCTCGCCGGTGTTGCATCCCGAATTGACCGATATGGTGATTTTCCGCGAAAATACCGAAGACATTTATGCAGGTATTGAATGGATGAATGGTACCCCCGAAGCGAAGCAAGTGGTAGATTTCTTGCAGCAGACGATGGGTGTGAAGAAGATTCGTTTCCCGGAATCGAGTTCGATTGGGATTAAGCCTGTCTCCTTAGAAGGGAGCGAACGCTTGATTCGTGCGGCGATTGAGTATGCGATTGCCAACAACCGTAAGTCGGTGACCTTTGTGCACAAGGGGAATATCCAGAAGTTCACGGAAGGTGCTTTTCGTGATTGGGGGTATGCGCTTGCCAAGCGTGAATTTAACGCAACGGAAATGGGCGCAGGTCCTTGGTGCACCTTTAAGAACCCCACGACGGGGAATGAAATCGTTGTGAAAGATTGCATTTGTGATGCCTTTTTGCAGCAGATTTTGACGCGTCCTGCGGAGTATGATGTGATTGCGACCTTGAACCTCAATGGCGACTATGTCTCTGATGCCCTCGCCGCTTGTGTGGGTGGCATTGGCATTGCACCGGGGGCGAATATCAACTACACCACGGGTGTGGCGGTCTTTGAAGCGACCCATGGCACCGCTCCGAAGTATGCGGGGTTGGATAAGGTCAATCCGGGCTCGTTGATTCTCTCGGGTGAAATGATGCTCCGCTATATGGGCTGGACCGAGGCTGCCGATAAGATCATTGAAGCGATGGACAAGGTTATCGCCGATAAGACGGTCACCTATGACTTTGCGCGTTTGATGGAAGGCGCCACCGAAGTGAAGTGTTCCGAATTTGGTAACGCTTTAGCGGCGGCAATGACCAAGTAAGGCTTGCGGAAAGCGAACTTATGGAAACGGTGCTTCTGTTCCTTGTTTTGTTGCTCTTGGCGGCGGTGTGCGGTTTGGGCATTGGGATGATGTGCTTGTTGAAACGCAAGCCCTTTGATCCTACCGCTTTACCAACACCGGCGACAGGCGAAGCATTGGAAGGGACGGAGCGTCGTTTAGTGGATCGTTTGGAGACGGCGCGTCGTGCCGCCTCTGAAGCCGATGCGTCGCAACGCCAAGAGTTGCATCTCTTGTTGAAGGGGTCCTCCGATACGCTCTCGAAGGGTGTGGAATCATTGGGGGCGACGTCGAAGCAGCAACTCTCCGATGTGCAGCGCCTCGTTACGGAAACCTTGCCCGGGCGCGTGGATGCATCGGTCAAGCAACGCTTTGAGAGTGACTTTAAACTCGTTCGCGAGACCTTGGATCATGTGCATCAGCGGTTGACGACCCTTGAGCATCTCAATAAAGGGGTTTCTGATTTGACGGGGAGTGTGACGCGCTTCTCGCAAATGCTTGGGAATGTCAAGTCCCGCGGCACATGGGGTGAATATCAGTTAGGTTCGTTATTAGCCGATATGTTAGCTCCCGGACAGTATGAGGCGAATGTTCATCCTAATCCGCGTGCACAGCGCCGTGTGGTTGAGTTTGCCGTGGCCTTACCGGGAGATGGGGATGGCGAACGCGTGTGGTTGCCGATTGACTCGAAATTTCCCCAAGAAGATTATGAGCGGTTGTTGCTTGCGGCGGAGGCAGGTAATCGAGAAGGCGTTGAAGCGTTGCATCAAGCCTTGGTCAATCGTGTGAAAAAATTTGCTATTGAGGTTCGCGATGCGTATGTGATGCCGCCGTACACGACGGATTTCGCGATTCTCTTTTTACCGACGGAGGGACTCTATCTTGAGTTGCTCCGTTCGCCGGGTCTGGTGGATGAACTGCAGACCAAGGCGAAGATTTTGCTTGCGGGTCCAACGACGTTGGGCGCGCTTTTAAGTGCATTGCGTTTAGGTTTTCGTACACTCGCAGTGCAGAAGAATACCGTTGAGGTGATGAAGACGCTCCAGCGCGTGAAACAAGCGTTGGAAGGGTTTGAACGCCAACATGCGGCGACGCTTAAATCGTTACAGAATGCTGTTTCGGCGACTGAAAAGGAAACCTCGCGTTTGCGGACTTTGCAAACGGCGTTACAATCGGTTGATCTTGCGACGGCAGAGACTTCTACAATGACAGACATAGACGAAGAGGAGACTCCATCTCATGCGTAACCTTTGGACAGATGAAACAACGCTTGCGATTACATGTGGCAAAGGGATTGTCCCTTTCCTCAAACAAGAATTAACCGACCTGGGCTATGAAATTTTGGGCTCGAATGAAACGATGGTCGGTATCAAGGCGAAACATGCGTGCCGTGATATTTTGCGTTTGAATCTTTCGCTCCGCACAGCGCAACGCGTGTTGTGGCCGTTTGTGCAAGATGTGCGTTGTTATACGCTGGACGATCTCTACAATTTGGCGTATTATGCGCCGTGGGAGCAGGTGCTCTCGCCGGATGCATCGTTTTTTGTCAATAATGCAACGCGTGATGTTGAAGGTGTTTTGGATACGCGTATGCCGACGTTGCGTTTGAAGGATGCGATTGTTGACCGTATGCGTGCAAAGTGTGGTCGTCGCCCCAATGTCGGTGATAGCGTTAAAATTCTCGTTAAAGCGGATGGCGAAACGCTCTATGATAAACAAGCCTCATTGAAGAGTGCGATGCGTTTGGTTAAGGCGGCACTTGAAGATTGGCTTTCGGAGTTGCCCGAAGAGAAGGAACGCGCAGAACTTCTCGTTGAAGTCGATGGTTATGATTTGATGTCTGGCGATCTCTATTTGCCGAAGTTGGATTTCATGACCTTGAAGAAGCGTTTTGAACGAACCTTTGGGTCGCGTTTAACCGAGGGTGTGCCGGGTGCGGCGGTCTTCTTATGGTGGGAAAAGAGTCACGCAAAGATTTATATTGATACGACAGGTAATTCGCTTTCGCGTCGAGGCTATCGTAAAGAAGGTTGGGTCGCGCCCATGCAAGAAGCGCTTGCCGCAGCCTGTGTGATGGCAACGGGTTGGGATAAGAAGGTCCCCTTTGTGGTTCCCTTTAGTGGATCGGGGACACCTGCGATTGAAGCTGCGTTGATGGCGCGTAAGATTTTGCCAGGGACCTTGCGTGCCGATTTCTCCTTTATGCATTTGAAGGGCTGGACGGAAATTATTCCGGGCGAACGCGGGATGGTGAGTGCGCGTCGTCGTTTTGGTGCGGCGCCGCAGGAGATTTTTAAGGCGATGGTGATAGAAGCGCGCGAACAAGAGGTGCCGTATAATGATCCCTCGTTGCCACGTATTATCGGTGTGGATTGGGAAACTGAAGCCGTTGGGATCGCCGAACGCAACGCTAATGCCGCAGGGGTAGGGGCGATGGTGAAATTCTTTGTGGATGATTTTACCGATACACAATTGCCAGCAACGCCGGGTGTGATTTTTATGAATCCTCCCTATGGTGAGCGTTTGGAAGATGAAACCTCGTTGATCCCGCTCTATGAAGGCATTGGTACGTGGTTACGTGAACGCGTTCCAGAAGGTTGGAAGGCGTGGGTGATTACCTCCTCGAAGGAGCTCTCCCTCAAGATTCATTTGAAGACTTCCGATATCTTAGAATTTAAGAATGGTGCGCTTGATTGTCGTTTGTTGAGTTACGATGTCTTAGCAACACCGCCGGTTGAAGAAGTCTAAGGATTGCAACGATGACTTTTGGAACGCCGATTTTAGAACGCTTACCGCTTTATCTCCGCGTGCTTCGTGAATGGGAAGTCGCGGGGCAGGCGTATGCGTCGGGA
Source organism: bacterium (assembly GCA_030535915.1). Classification (GTDB taxonomy): domain Bacteria; phylum Verrucomicrobiota; class Kiritimatiellia; order RFP12; family DVOR01; genus Spyradenecus. The sequence continues at coordinate 16,623 of JAUNQZ010000002.1, read as the reverse complement.
GCGGTGATTGCACAAGTCTTGGGGTTAGATCCCATTGTTGTGCGTAAGGATTTGGCACGCACAGGGGTGCGCGGAACGCCACGTAAAGGATTTCCGATTCCACAATTGATTCGTTCGATTGAGCGTCTCATTGGTGCAGATACGGAGATGATGGCGGTCTTGGCCGGTGTCGGTAAGTTGGGGTCGGCGTTACTTTCGTATCCTGGGTTTAAGAAGCAAGGGTTACGCATTGCCGCTGGATTTGATGCCGCGCCGGAGCGGTGTAATGTGATTGTTGCAGGGACACCGATTTTTCCTGTGAATGTGCTTACGGAAACGACCCATCGCATTGGGGCGACCCTTGGCATTTTAACGGTGCCTGCAGAGCGTGCACAACGCGTTGCAGAGCAGATGGTCACGGGTGGGATTCGTGCCATTTGGAATTTCACACCGGCACAATTGGAGTTGCCAGATGAAATTTTGGTTCAACGCGAAGACCTTGCGGTTGGGTTAGCCGTTTTACTTCATCGTATGAGAGAACGCGAGTAAACTATGTTTGTATTGTTTAAGTGGTTATTATGGTTGTCGATGCCCTTTACATGGGTGTTGATTGCGTTGCTCCTTTGGGCGCTTGTGATGTGGAAGAAGCGGGCTTGGCGGTGGGCGGTCTTTGCGACGCTCTTCGCGACAACCATCATTGCGTTGAGTTTGCCCGTGGTGGCGCGTACGATTGGGGTGGGGCTCGAAGCTTCGTGTCCGGTGAAGACGTTGGCAGAGATTCCGCAAGCGGATGCGATTATTCTTTTAGGCGGTGGCATTGCTCCGATGAATGAGAAGGTGCCCTATCCCGATTGTTATTCTGCAGCGGATCGCGTGATTATGGCGGCGCGCTTGTATCATGCGGGGAAGGCATCGTTGATTCTTCCCTCGGGAGAGATTTCGGCGCGAGCAGAATTGCCGTTGCTTGAAACGATGCGTGTGCCAAGGTCTCGTATTTTATGTGATACTGACGCGCGTGATACCGCCGAAAATGCGAAGTACACGGTTGCGCTCTTGCGTGAACGAAAAGCGAAGAAGGTGCTCCTTGTTACCTCGGCGTGGCACATGCGTCGCGCGTTGATGATGTATGAAGGCTGTGGGCTTGAAATCATTCCGGTAGGGTGTGATTATGAGTCGACAATGGTATGTGCTGAAGCCTCCCGACGCCCGCTTTGGATGGAATTGCCCAATGCTGCTGCATTGAATAGTAGTTGCACCTATATCAAAGAATATCTCGGTATTTTATTTTATTCGTTCAAGAAGAACGCGTTTGAAAATTCGAAGTAATGAAAGCTTTTCTCTCACCTCCTTGTTTAAATTGTGAAGCCGAGCGTGTTGCGCTTGCTGCCGCCCTTGACTCGGGTTATATTGCACCTTGTGGGCCGATGGTGGATGCCTTTGAAGCGCGCGCTAAGGAACGTTTTGGGTTTTCGCATGCGCTTGCAACGAATTCTGGTACAATGGCGCTGGAATTGCTCGCTCGCGCATTGAACATTCAGCCAGGGGATGAAATTATTGCAAGTACATTGACCTTTATTGCGTCAGTGGCGCCGTTTGTTTCGTTGGGGGCGATGCCGGTTTTTGTGGATGCAGATGCAACCTCGTGGTGTATGGATGTCGCGCTCGCTGAAAAAGCTTTACGTGAACACCCCAAGGCAAAAGCGTTGATCGTTACAGATCTCTATGGTCAAAGTTGTGACATTGATGCACTCGCGGCGTTGTGCGCACAGTACAATGTGAAGTTTATTGTGGATGCAGCAGAGAGTGTTGGGGCGACCTATCAGCAGCGTGCCTCGGGTAAAGGTGCTTGGGCTACGATTTATTCTTTTAATGGGAACAAAATCATTACCACGGGTGGGGGCGGTTTGCTCCTTTCGGATGATGGTGCATTGGTTGCTTTGTGTCAACAACTTGCAAGTCAAGGACGCGAGCCGACGCTTTGGTATGAACATCAACGGGTCGGTACGCATGGTCGTATGGGGAATATTCCCGCGGCGATTGGGCTTGCACAATTAGAACATCTTGAGGATGCACTTTGCGATAAGCAACGCGTTTGGGAAGAATGGCATCAAGCACTTGAGGGATTGCCGATAGATTTTATGCCCATTGCTTCTTATGGGATGCCGAATTTTTGGCTCACCGTTATTACCCTCCCGCCATCGGTCGATCCGATTGAAATGACAAAGATCTTTCTTCAAGCGGGATTTGAGGCTCGCCCGATGTGGAAGCCGATGCATTTGCAACCTGTATTTAAGTCTGCGCCGGTGTATTTAAATGGGCAAAGTGAAAGGCTTTTTAAGCGGGGTCTTTGTTTGCCCTCTGGACGAAAGCTTACGCGTGCGCTGATGGATGAAATGGTCTGTCTCCTGAAGGAGGCTCTCGTATGATTAAACAACTTTTACTGATGGGTGTTGTTTTTTCCATCGCTTGTTTATTTTCGTTGCTTTTGACGCCGTGTGTTCGGTATTGGATGAAGCGTTTTAATATTGTTGACATGCCTGATGCGCGTCGCGTGAATACGACACCGATCCCGCGGAGTGGTGGACTTGCGATTGTCATAGCCTTTTTTATCACTGCATCGCTCGCGGTATGTTGTGCACCGTTCTTTCATTATGAGGCCGTGTTAACACCCGCTTGGATGGCGTTTGCGGGATGTTCGTTGGTGTTGGTCGCGGTTGGTTTTTGGGATGACTGCAAAGGATTGCCAGCGCTCTTTCGATTAATGGTTCAAATCGGTGTTGCAAGCATTATGTATTCTGCCGGGGTTGCCTTTCATTTACCCAGTGCATGGGGCGAATGGACCGCTTGTACATGGGTGACTTTGCCATTGACGATTGCGTGGTTTATTGGATTAATTAATGCCTTTAATCTCATAGATGGATTGGATGGGCTTGCATCTGGTCTTGCCATTATTGCTTCACTTGGGATGTTGGGGGTTTCTTTTTATACGGGCGCGAACTTTAATGCGCTTCATCCTCTAATGCTCCCGATTTTCATTGGTTCGATTTTAGGGTTTTTGCGTTATAACTATAATCCCGCATCTATCTTTATGGGAGACTCGGGGAGTCTTTTTATTGGTTTTTCGCTTGCAACTTTTGCATTGTTATTAGGTCGTGCAGATGCATTTGTGGTTTCGTTTGGGTTACCCGTTTTGTGTCTTGGCATTCCGATGACGGATACTTTTTTGGCGATTCTTCGTCGCACCTTGCGGTATGTGCTGTATCGTAAGGAAGGTAAAAAAGATGGTGTGATGACAGCTGACCGAAATCATGTACATCATCGTTTGCTCTCGTTTGCGAGAGGTAATCAGCGTCGGGCGGTTCTGGGGCTCTATGGGCTTGCGGTTGCGTTGGTCGTCTTAGGTTTTATTTCGATTGTGATTAAAGAAAGTAAAGCCTCTATCTTTTTGATTGGGTTTGCGGCGTTTGCGTATGTGATTGTTCGCTTTATGACGGAGATTGAGCTTTGGGATGCGGGGCGTTTGCTTTCGAAGCCGGGGTCGCGTATGGGGCGTCGAACACTTGCGATTCCGCTGTATATTCTTGCGGACCTTGTGGTGATGGCGAGTGCACATCTGGGGCTTTATTTTGTTTTAAATCCGATGTTGCCGACCTTTACAACGGGACAACACTTTAATATTTTTCTTATTTATGTTGTGCCCGTTGCGCTTTTGCTTGTCTTTACGCAAGCCTATCATCGCATTTGGGGGCGTAGCACACGAAAAGATAGTTTGATGTTAGTGATGGCGGTTTTTGTGGGGTCATTGCTCTCCCATATTGTGATTTCGTTTGTTCGTCCAGATTGGGCTCATCCGTTGATTCGATTCCATTTGTTATGGGCATTGATTGTGCCGTTGCCGATGTTGGGGGTGCGTCTCTTAAAGTCAGCCTTTTTGCAATTTCTTGCGACTGCGGAGAATCGTCTCTTAAAGAAGCGTTCGCTTCACGATACATCGATTGAACGCATTTTGTTTTATGGCGCGGGGATTAATTTGCGCGCGTATGTTACACTCTATGAACTCAATGTTACGCGCAATCATGCGGCTATGTTAGGCGCATTGGATGATAATCCTGGTGTGCGTGGACGCGTTTTTCGTGATTTGCCGATTTTAGGTCCGCTTGAATATCTTGAGGACAAACAACATTTTGAACGGCTTAAGCCGACCAAGATATTAATCTCTACGGCTGCGATGCGTCCTGAGCGACTTGAGGAAATTAAAGCTTTTTGTAAAGCAAAAGGTCTTAAATTAACACAGTTTGAGCAATTTGAACAACAGCTTTATTCGCCGACCGAAAAATAAAGGGGTCCTACTTTTATTTTGTTGCAATAAGCGGCGTTGACTTTTTCTTAAGGAAAACGGATAAAAGATTGCTAAATGGGACACTTTTTGTTATACTAATAGATGTTTGGATTACATTTTTGAAACAACACGATTTGAGGTAAAAATGAAACATGTTGGCGTTGGTATTGTTGGTTTCGGAACCGTTGGTGCAGGTGTTGCAGAGGGATTGTTACAAGGTGCTGCACTTTTAACCCGTCGTTGTGGTGTAGATATTCAATTGCGTGCGATTGCCGATCTCGATATTACAACGGATCGTGGCGTTGTCGTTCCCTCGGAGATTCTTTCAACGGATGCGCTTGCATTGATTCAGCGTGATGATATTGATCTCATTGTGGAACTCATTGGTGGGACGGGGATTGCGTATGAAGTGATTCGCCAGGCGCTTGAAGCTGGCAAGTCCGTGGTTACCGCCAATAAGAAATTGCTCGCAGAAAAGGGTGAAGAACTCTTTGAACTTGCGCGTCAGAAGCATGTGGATCTCTATTTTGGCGCGAGTGTTGGTGGTGGTATTCCGATTATTCGTTCGTTGCGTGATGGTCTTGTGGCGAATGATATCACTGCGGTTTATGGCATTCTCAATGGCACGTGTAACTATATTCTCACGCGCATGGCTCGTGAAGGTGTTGATTTTGATGAAGTGCTCGCAGATGCACAGCGTTTGGGCTATGCAGAAGCAAATCCTTCGCTTGATATTGATGGATTTGATACTGCACATAAAATTGCGATTCTCGCCTCATTGGCTTATGGTGTAACCATTCCATTGCAAGATATTCCCGTAAAAGGTATTCGTGGCTTGAGCCTTACGGATGTCCAATACGCAGATGAACTTGGCTACACGATTAAGTTGCTTGCGCTTTGCAAGAAGCATGGGGATAAGGTTGAGGTAAGCGTTAATCCAACACTCGTCTCCAAGAAGCACATGTTGGGCTCCGTCAATGAAGTCTTTAACGCCGTGCTTGTGGATGGGACTTTGACTGGGGATACGCTCTATTACGGTAAGGGTGCAGGTCGCGCTGCAACGGCAAGTGCAGTTATTTCTGACATTATTTCCGTGGCGCGTCATATTGCTTCTGCAACCCCTCGTGCTGCCGAACCTTTACCTGCTATGGCGAACTCGACGCTCTCGTTGCTTCCCGCGGAAGAATGCACAAGTCGTTACTATATTCGTTTGATGGTGCGTGATGATTGTGGTATGGTGGGGCGCTTTGCAACCATCCTTGGCAATCATGGCGTGAGTATTTTTGCAGCTTCTCAACATGAACCTACAGAAGCACATCGTAAGGCAGGGTTTGTGCCGGTCGTGATTCTTACGCAACCTGCACGCAATGGTGACCTTGTCCAAGCGCTTACAGAAATTACGGAGGCAGGGATTGTTCAAACAATGCCTCACTACCTCTGTATGCTTTAAACATAAAAATTTTTTAACAACTCAGGAGTTACACATAAATGAAAGTTTGTAAATTCGGCGGTTCTTCCGTAGCAGATGACATCCAAGTTGCAAAAATTCGTGATATTATTACAGCAGATGAAACGCGTCGTATTGTGGTTGTTTCCGCTCCTGGTAAACGCCATAAAGACGATACAAAAGTTACCGATTTGTTGATTGAATGTGCGGGTCGTTGTCTTTCGGAAAAAGATCATACCGAAGTGCTCGATGAGATTGTTGAGCGTTATGCGGTTATTCAACGTGGTCTTAACCTTGACGAAGCGATTGTTGAAGAAATCCGTGCAGACCTTACGGCGCGTATTGCTCGTAAAGAGGAAATCAGCGCTGCTTGCTTCATGGATGCCATGAAGGCCGCGGGTGAAGATAACTCGGCACGTATCGTTGCTGAAGCGTTTCGTAAGATTGGTGTACCGGCAGAATATGTTAATCCGCGTGATGCAGGGCTTCTGCTCTCGGATGACTTTGGTAATGCACAACTTTTGCCAGAGTCCTATCAGAATCTTGAAAAGGCTTTGAAGGATCGTGATTATTTGATTATTTTCCCAGGCTTCTTTGGTTATACCAAGGCGGGTGAAATCGCAACGTTCCCTCGAGGCGGTTCGGATATCACAGGTTCAATCCTCGCGGCTGCAGTGAAAGCCGATGTCTATGAAAACTTTACGGATGTTGACGCTGTCTATCCCGTCGATCCTCGTCATGTGCCAGAAGTTTCTGTTGGCATTTCTGAGATGACTTATCGTGAAATGCGTGAACTTTCCTATGCGGGTTTTGGTGTTTTCCAAGATGAAGCAATCATTCCTGCAGTGAAGGCTCAGATTCCAATTAATATTCGTAATACCAATCGTCCTGAAGCACCGGGAACAATGATTGTTCATCATCGTCGTGCGCGTCAGGGGTCTGTCGTTGGCATTGCTTCTTCGGTTGGCTTCTGTACGCTTTACATTGATAAGTACATGATGAATCGTGAGGTTGGCTTCGGTCGTCGTCTCCTTCAGATTCTTGAAGACGAAGGTATTTCTTACGAACACATGCCCTCGGGTATTGACAATGTCTCGGTTGTCTTCCGTGAAGATAACTTTACTCCAGAAGTTGAAGGTCGCGTTCGCGATCATATTATGCGCGAACTTCAGCCCGATAATCTTCAGATTGAACGCGGCACTTGCCTTATTATGATTGTGGGCGAGGGGCTTTATTATACGCCTGGCATGGCTGCTCATGCAACGCTTGCACTCTTCCGTGAAGGTATTTCGCTTGATATGATGAACCAGGGTTCTTCTGAAATCTCCATGATGTTTGGCGTTCAGAGTTCTCATCGTGAAGCCGCCGTGCGTGCGCTTTATCATGCGTTCTTCAAGGAATAAATTGAAGCTTTTCATTGATACTAAAAACGGACGGGATATCCCGTCCGTTTTTTATTATTGAATGCATTTATTATCTTAAAGGATTCTTATCTTTAAGCATGTCTAATAAAAAAAGAAGCGTGCGATTGAGCACGCTTCCATTCCTTTTAGCAGGCAGCGAAATCTGACTTGCCAACGCCGCAAGTGGGGCACACCCAATCTTCGGGAAGATTTTCAAATTCGATACCATCATTTTCAGCAGGATCATAAACATATCCGCAAACTTGACAAACATAAGTCATACGACTCTCCTTTCTTTATATGCACCCATTATAACAAATAAAATACCTAATATCAAGCCATTTTAGAAATTTTTTTGTATTTATTTCAAAATAAACTTTTGCTTGATCTCTTTTTAAAAATTGGTGTTGCACGCTTTTTTGGTGAGAAGTGCATTTATATTGGTATGATTGAGAGGCGCGTGATTGAAATGCTTGCGTACGGAGCATTTAAGGCCTTATGAAGAAGGTTCGTTGATTGAGGCGATGGAAGGGTGTAGAAAGCGGGTTTTTAGCAATGGTTTTAGAGATGTATAAAGGCGATTTGCTTATTGGTGGTTTTATGGGGTCTTATTGGATTGGTGGTGTTGAGGGGTGGTGGCGATTGTTTGATTGTTTTATTCAAGTGTTAAACAAAACGAGCGACAAGATTTGCCGCTCGTTTTGTCACTTGTAGGTCTCGTTTGAATTAGTATTCAATCGATGCGTGGTATTCCTGGATGGATTCGACTTCACCTTTACCGGAGATGCGTTCTGCGGCGATACCGCGTGCAGACATAAGTGCCGCAGCGAGGGTTGTCATATAAGGAATGCGGTACTTGAGCGCAGCCTTACGGATGGACGAACCATCGGCATGAGCATCACGACGGGGGCTCGGTGTATTGAGAATGAAGTCAACCTGCTTGTTGAGGATTAAGTCCAAGACATTGGGACGCCCACGACCAATCTTCGCAACCGATTCCGAAGGAATGTTGTACTGGTCCAGGAGACGCTTGGTGCCAGGCGTTGCGTAAATCTTGAAGCCGAGGTCAACAAAGTTACGCAAGGCTGTCGCAGATGCTTCATTCTTCACCGAGAAGGAGGCTAAAATTGCACCATGTGTTGGGAGCGGAGCATTGGCGGCTTCTTGGCTCTTGCAGAAGGCAAGGGCGGCATCACGCGCTAAGCCGAGCACTTCACCTGTGGAGCGCATTTCAGGTCCAAGGACGGGGTCCACTTCTGGGAATTTATCAAAGGGACAAACCGCTTCCTTCGCGCCATAGTAAGAGAACTTACCATGCTTAAGACCAATTTGATCCATCGATTCACCGAGCATCAAACGCGTTGCTGCAGATGCCATTTGAATTGCGCAGACCTTGGAGACCAAGGGAACTGTACGCGATGCACGAGGGTTGGCTTCAAGCACATAGACTTTGCCGTCTTCAATTGCGTACTGCATATTCATCAAACCGCACACCTTGAGTGCCTTTGCAATTTTTTGGGTGTAGGTCTTGATGGTTTCAAGGCAGCTATCTGCAATATTTGCAGAAGGAAGAATGCATGCCGAGTCACCCGAGTGAACGCCTGCGAGTTCCACATGTTCCATGACGGCGGGGATGAAGACTTCTTCGCCATTACTGACGGCGTCTGCTTCACATTCAAGGGCATCTTGGAGGAAGCGATCAAGGAGGAGGGGGCGATCTTCTGTAACACCTACGGCCTTTGCAACATATTCGCGGAGCATGTTTTCGTCATAGATGACTTCCATGCCACGACCGCCGAGCACGAAGGAGGGGCGAATCATCAACGGATAACCAATCTGATTGGCGACTGCAATGGCTTCGTCAATATTGATGGCCATGCCACTTTCGGGCATCGGAATTTCGAGTTTGTCCATCATCTGGCGGAAGAGGTCACGGTCTTCTGCGATATCGATCGAATCAATGGATGTACCGAGGATGTTACAGCCTGCATCGGCGAGTTCGCGTGCAATGTTGAGCGGGGTTTGACCGCCGAATTGAACGATAATGCCGAGGGGTTGTTCCTTGCGATAAATCTGGAGAACATCTTCCACCGTAACGGGTTCGAAGTAGAGACGATCAGATGTGTCATAGTCGGTCGAAACGGTTTCAGGGTTGCAGTTCACCATGACGGTTTCGTAACCGAGTTCGCGCAATGTGAAGGCCGCGTGACAGCAGCAGTAGTCGAATTCAATACCTTGACCGATACGGTTGGGACCACCACCGAGAATCATCACCTTCTTGGGATTAGGCTTGATGACGAGTTGATCGGGAGCATTGTAAGTGGAGTAGTAGTACTCTTTATTTTCAACGCCCGAAACCGGCACTGCATGCCAACCTTCAACCACGCCAAGTGCTTCACGCTTTTCACGAATGGTCTTTTCAGGAATACCGAGAAGTTTGGAGAGGTAACGATCCGAGAAACCATCCTTCTTGGCTTGTGTCAAGAGATCGTCTGGAGGAAGGGCGCCCTTGTGGGTAAGAATCTTTTCTTCGAGCTGAACGAGTTCACGCATCTGTTGCACGAAGTGACCCTTGATCGCACAGGCTTCAAAGACTTGTTCGTCCGTAGCGCCTTGACGAAGAGCTTCGTAAAGGATGAAGTGCGTTTCGCTCGACGGCGTGCGAAGTTTGGTTAAAAGTTGCTTGAGGGTGAAGGCTTCAAAGCCGACCCAACCGAGACCATGGCGACCTTTTTCAAGACCTCGAATCGCCTTTTGAAGGGCTTCCTTATAGTTTTTGCCGATGGACATCACTTCACCGACAGCTTTCATTTGGGTACCGAGGCGATCTTCAACAGCACGGAACTTTTCAAAGGCCCATCGTGCAAACTTAAGCACGACATAGTCACCCGAAGGGGTGTACTTTTCGAGCGAACCATCACGCCAATAGGGGAGTTCATCTAAGGTCATACCCGCTGCGAGCTTGGCGGAGACGAGTGCGATGGGGAAGCCGGTTGCCTTGGAGGCGAGCGCCGAAGAACGCGAGGTGCGGGGGTTGATTTCAATAATCACTACGCGATCCGATTTGGGATCGTGTGCGAATTGAACATTGGTACCACCAATCACACCGATGGTTTCAACAATCTTGAAGGCCATCTGGGTGAGGCGCTCAACGAGTTCGGGAGCGATGGTCTGCATCGGTGCTGCACAGAAAGAGTCACCGGTATGAACACCCACAGGGTCGATGTTTTCAATCGTGCAAACGCAAACCATTTGATTCTTTGCATCGCGAACGACTTCAATTTCGAGTTCTTCCCAACCCTTAATGGATTCTTCAACGAGAATTTGATGGGTCATGGAGAGGTCGAGACCTTTACGAGCGATGGTTTCGAGTTCTTCAGGGTTATAAGCGAATCCGCCACCCGAGCCACCCATGGTGTAAGCTGGACGAATGACCAAGGGGAAGCCGATGTCTGCAGCGATGGCTTCGGCTTCGGCCATACTATTTGCGATACCCGAACGCGGCAAGTCAATGCCAATTTCTTGCATGGTGTTTTTGAAGATATCACGGTCTTCACCGCGTTCAATGGCTTCAAGGTTTACACCAATGACCATCACACCATACTTTTCGAGAATGCCAGCCTTTGCAAGTGCAGAGGACATGTTTAAGCCCGTTTGACCGCCCAAGTTCGGGAGGATTGCGTCGGGGCGTTCCTTTGCAATGATTTGTTCAAGGCGTTCAAGATTCAAAGGCTCGATATAGGTGGCATCGGCCATGGTCGGGTCGGTCATAATCGTTGCAGGGTTAGAGTTCACAAGAACAATCTTATAACCCAATGAACGAAGAGCCTTACAGGCTTGTGTGCCAGAATAGTCAAATTCGCAAGCTTGCCCGATAACAATGGGACCGGAGCCGATAATTAACACTTTTTTGATGTCAGAACGCTGCATATATGGGGCCTTCTACTAGTCGGTTGGCAAATGTAAAAACAAGTTGTTTTAAACCGAGACAATAGTCTATCACATTTTCTCTCAAAAGTATAGGTAAAAATGAATAAATTTTAGGGTATTTTTCTCATTGGAAAGTATTAGGGGGTGTTTTTTCCGTTGCGGTTGGGATTCGTTTATGGAGTGTGACTTTGGAAGAGATAAACATACGCTCTAGTATGTTGGTGTAAGCGGTGAGGGTGGGGGAGAAGTGAAGTTTTTTAGGAAAATAAATAAAAAACTTGTTTTCTAACGCGGAGTGTGCTTTAATATAGAGGCATTACAAACTCAATAAGAGGCATACCATGCTTGATATTAAACGTATTCGTGAAACCCCCGATGAAGTACGTGAGGGGTTGACTCGTCGCTGGATGGATACCAGCCTTGTAGATAATGTATTAGACATCGATACGCGTCGTCGTACCCTTATTACTGAAGTTGACGCACTTAAAGCAAAACGTAATGGTGTTTCAAAGTCCATCGGTGTCCGTGTGAAAGCCGGTGAAGATATTTCTGCTGTAAAGGAAGAAATGCGTATCCTCGGTGATGAAATCGCCGCAAAGGATGTTGAAATCCGTGAACTTGAAGAAGCTTTCCGTACGGCGATGTTGCGTATTCCTAATGTGCCGTGCAAGACAATCGCAACAGGTCCTGATAGCAGCCACAATCGCGATGTGCGTCATGTTGGCACAGAGCCGACCTTTGACTTTGAACCGCTTGATCATATCGCATTGGGTGAAAAGTTGGGTATTTTTGACTTCCCGCGTGGTGTGAAGTTAACGGGTACAGGTTTCCCCATTCTTTTGGGTCAAGGCTCGAAGTTGCAACGTGCACTCATCCAATATATGTTGGATATGCATACGCAAAAGCACGGTTACACCGAAATGTTGCCTCCCTTTGTTGTGAATACCGCATCGATGATTGGAACCGGTCAGTTGCCGAAGATGCAAGAAGACATGTATCACTGCGAAGTTGATGATTTCTGGTTGATTCCTACTGCAGAAGTTCCCGTGACTAACTACTATCGCGATGATATTCTCGATGCCGATAAGTTGCCGATTAAGATGACGGCTTATACGCCTTGCTTCCGTCGTGAAGCGGGTAGTGCAGGTAAGGATACGCGTGGGATTCTTCGTGTGCACCAGTTTGACAAGGTCGAAATGGTGAAGTTTGTCGAGCCCTCCACCTCCTATGATGAACTCGAATTGCTCGTTCAGGATGCAGAAGAGGTCCTCTCCTCCCTCGGCTTAAATTATCGTGTGCTTGAACTTTGCTCGGGTGATATTTCTTTCTCCGCTGCAAAGTGTTATGATATCGAATTGTGGGCCCCTGGTCAGAAGGCATGGCTTGAAGTTTCCAGCTGCTCCAACTTCGAAAGCTTCCAAGCACGTCGTGCTAATATCCGTTATCGTGGACCTGATGGTAAACCCGCATTCGTGCATACCCTCAATGGTTCGGGTGTGGCATTGCCTCGCCTCATGATTGCCATTTTGGAACAGTGCCAGCAGGCGGATGGTTCGGTTCTCCTCCCAGAAGCCATTCGTCCCTACTTCGGTAGTGACCGTTTAGTCCCGGTGAAGTAATATGGCAAAGAAGATTGGACCCTTGCAAATGCGACACTGGGGCGACCCCGTGTTGCGTCAGCCGTGTCATCCGGTAAATGCCATTACCCCCGAACTTCGTCAGCTTGTCTTAGACATGATTGAAACCATGTACAATGCCAATGGCGTTGGTCTTGCAGCTCCGCAGGTTGGTCGTAATGAAGCGCTTTGTGTGATTGATGTCCCAAGCGATGCAGAAAAAGAAGAATATGAAGAAATCAATGCTTCTATTCCCATGCCGTTGGTGATGTTTAATCCAGAAATCTTGACGAAGGAAGGCGAACAAACCGATAATGAAGGTTGCCTTTCTTTCCCCTCGATTCATGCCGATGTCACCCGCGCCAATAAGGTGAGCTTTACCTTTCACGATATCAATGGTGAGCGTCAAACCTACACGGCGTATGGATTGCTTGCGCGTGCTGTGCAACACGAGCTTGAACATCTCGGTGGCGGTGTTTTCATCGACAATGTTGAAGACAAGACCAAGATTTTACCCAAGCTTGAAAAACTTGAGAAGAAAACGAAAAAAGCCCTTGGCTTGCTTTAATTCATTCTCTTGTGTTGATAAGGTCAATAACAAACTCGTTTTTATTTGACCACGTCAATGACAATCACTTTTAATCCAAGGCGTCTCAACTTGAGACGCTTTTTTATAGGAAAATGAAATGAATCGCGAAACCTATCAAAAGATGATTGCTGGGGAATGGTATCAACCCTCAGAACTTGCAGATTTGCGTTTACATGCACAAACGAAATGTTTTGAATATAATGCTTTACCTCCGGCGGCTACCGCAGAGCGTCTCGCACTCCTCAAATCCTTCTTTAAAGCCTTCGCAGACGATGCGGTGATTGAACAACCCTTTCATTGTGACTATGGGTGTAATATCTCAATGGGCGAGGGGAGCTTCCTCAATTACAACTGTGTGATGCTCGACTGTGCGCCAGTGACCTTGGGAAAACATGTTCTTTGTGGACCGGGATGCTCCTTTTTAACAGCGATTCATCCTACAGACCCTAAGGCACGCTTTACGAATGTGGAGCGAACCGCACCCATTACCCTTAAAGACAATGTGTGGCTCGGTGGGAATGTAACCATTCTTCCAGGCGTTACGATTGGAGAAAACAGTGTGATTGGAGCAGGGAGTGTAGTGACACGCGATATTCCTGCAAATGTCATCGCCGTTGGCAACCCCGCGCGTGTCATTAAGCAACTTTAACGTGCTGTTTGAACTTTTTTCAACGCGCATTTTTGCATCGATTTTCAATCTCTTTAGAATTCTTCGAAAAATAAAAAAAGAGGTGAGAGACGGTATCGTTTTTCTCCTTTTTTTATTTTTTTTGAAGTGAATTTCTCCTCTTTTTTAGGGCTTTTTTACCCTCTTTTTTTGAGGTCTCTAAAAGCCTTTAAAATCAAGGGTTTTCAAAGTCGCCCATTTTGAAGCTCAATATCGCCCACTTTGCTCGTCAAAATGGGCGACTTTGCGATTCAATTCCATCGGTCTTGAAATTAGAGCGCCTTAACGTGTCATTATTTTTCGATTTTAATAATTGTTTTCAAAGGTAAACTTTGGTATACTATAAGAAAGGTTTCATTAAAGGACACAATGTATGAATAGAACACTTTTTTTGACATTGATGGCAACAGCAACATCGGTTGCATTTGCAGACTCAATTATCATCACTACAAAGGATAAACAAACATTTGTTGAAGGTGAGATTACGACACCTGAAATCATTCGCGAGTATGAAGGGAATCCGGCGGCAGCACGTCTTTCGGAGCGTCATAATCGTGTGATGCGTGTGAATCAAACCGAGGTAGGACCTTTGCATTTGAAGAGCGAAGTTTACCAAAACGAACTTCAAATGAATGTTCCTGCAGATGAGAGTGAAGCAATTGTCGCTTATTCGCGTGCTATTTTTACTTTGACGAATCCTACAGACAAGGATATTGAATTGGATCGCTTCTATTTCCAGAAGGATTCTAAACTTCCTGCGGATTTCACCTTTAATGTCGTTGGAAATACGGATGGTGCTGTAATTGCAGGTACAACGCCATTGTCGACTTCGCTTGTATGGATTGCGATTGAGCATCCCATGGCAAAGTATGAACTCGTCCATCATGCAAAGCAATTGATCGCTCGTGATTGCATGAAAAAAGAAACCTATACGACGGAGGATGTTACTAACGAAGGTGATGGTAAGGGTGTCTTTTATGTGCCAGTAAAGCCAACCGCAGAAACCATGACGGTGACCTTCCAATACACTGGTGGTAATCTTAAAACGGAACTTTATGGTGTTGAAGCCTTAAATCCTGAAGATAGCGCTGTTATTGCACATGATATTAAGCAAGGTGAAACGGGTAACAAGTCTGTTAATAATACCTATACCCTTGCAGGACTTACGGTGGGTCAGCCGGTGGTGCTTCGCGTGAAAGCAGGTACGGATGGCGCGGGTAAGACCAATGGTAAGATTCTCCTTGCTAATGCAACGCCTGAAACGAAGATTGTTCTTCGCCCAGCGCCTCAAAAACCTGAAGTTGAGCAAAAGGGTGACACGCTTACAGCTTACATTCCGGTCGCAGATGTTTTGCGTGCGGGTGAGTCCATGACCTTCTCATGCACCTTTGGTAAATGTGATGATGCGAAGCAATTCCGTCGTGCCTTTAATACTTATCTCAATGCAGAACGAGCCCACCCGCATCGTGTGCTCCCACACTACAATTCATGGTACGATCTTGGTATTAATCGTAACGATGCTCCTGTTGAAAAGCGTTTCAAGCGTGAAGAAGCCCTCGCTTCAATGCGTGCTTTCCGTACGGAACTTTGGGAAAAGCGTGGTGTCTTTATCAATTCCTATCTTTGGGATGATGGTTGGGATGATTTCGATAGCCTTTGGGGATTCAATGAAAACTTCCCAAATGGTTTCAAGGAACTTGCCGATGAGGCACACCTCGTGCCAGGAGCATCAATTTCCGCTTGGATGAGTCCTTTTGGTGGTTACGGCGGTAGCTTTGGGCGCCGTTTAGCTTATGCCAAGAAGACGGGCATCGTGGATGCGAATGCGCCTGGATTGCAACTCTCTAAGCCAAAATATTATGCGGCCTTCCGTGATCGTGTGTTGCAGATGATTGAAGATTATGATATGAATCTCTTTAAGTTTGACCGCATGGGGTCGGGTAGCGATGCGAATGGCGCAGCTGATCGTTATGCAGCAGACTTGCGTGCGGTCGGTAACCTTTGTGCTGAAATGCGCGCAGCAAAGCAGGATGTCTTCATCAACTGCACGGTCGGTACATGGGCTTCTCCCTATTGGCTTATGTGGTGTGATAGCATTTGGAAAGGTCATAACGACTGCGATAGCCTCGGTAAAGTCGGTACGGCGCGTCAGCGTTGGGTGACCTATCGCGATAATGTCATTCATGACCGTTTTGTGGCACAGTCGCCACTCTTCCCTTTGAACTCGCTCATGATGCATGGCATTCTTGTTTGTAAGTCCTCCCCGCATAACACTATGCGCGACTATCGTGGAACCGGTAATTATCGTTATAAAGACGAAGGGTACGCAACCCCCACCGCATGTGCAGACTTTGCTGCGGAAGTTTGGATGGCGGTCGCTCTTGGTACGGGGCTCCAAGAATATTACATCACACCCGATTTTATGAGTGAAACCTGGTGGGATATTCTTGCCAAGGGTGTAAAGTGGATTAAGGCAAATGAATCCACGCTTACAGATGCGCACTGGATTGGTGGCGACCCGGGCGAAGGTGCTCATTATGGTAATACGCGTGGAGCACCAATGGATATTTATGGTTATGCAGCATTGGGTAAAGAAAAAGGTATCGTGATTCTCCGTAACCCAACGGATAAACCTCAAGCGTATAGCCTTTGT
>JAUNQZ010000035.1 GCA_030535915.1 bacterium | reverse complement strand
AGAATTCGACAACTGTTCCCCCAGTCACTGCGTAATTTTGCTTGCAATTTACATCCCGGATTTTTCCGGGATAAATACTCCCGGGTTTACTTAAAGCATTTAAAATACGAGGAAAAATATTTTTTAACTATAAAAAAATACGGAAAGGCTTTTTATTTTCCACTATAATAGTGGTTTTCAAACAAATAAAGGAGTCCTTCCGTGCAAATAAATATAGTAAAAAATATTGTTCAGCGCACTCCAAAAAATTTACTTAATCCTCTTTTTGTGCATAAAAGTAAAGTTTATAAAGATGGAGCCTCGCAATTATTTTCAGCAATCGTCACAACGGGTAGTGTCTTAATAAAAGATATTGCCGAAAGATTAAATGAAAAAAATGTCTCAATGAAAGGGTGTCAAGAAAAGGTCTCCGGATGGCTTGACCGTTATGATTTTGTAACACCATCGCGGAGAAAGTTTGGGATTCCGGGCGTTCTCTCGTGTCAATGGATACTGTTATTACGCTTGATGCAAGCGATATCTCTAAGAATTCGGCGGATATGGCATGGAGGGGATGGAGCTGGGATATGATGCTTCAAGAAAGGTAACAGCAATGGGACACTCGTTGTTAAGTGCGATCACTGTTACACATAAAAGAACTATTCCGCTTTGCGTGAATCTTGAAAAAGGACGTAAAGGGTTGCCGGAAAAAGAAATATTGCTTTTTGATGAAATTATTAAATCTGTAGGCGATAAAGGTATTCTAGTGCATGATCGGGGTTTTGATAACACAGTATTCATCTCCCATGCATATCATTCTAAACATCGTAGCGTGGAGAGAATGAGAGAGAGGGCGAGATTTATTTGATACAAATAATCATCCTTTACCATCTCCTCTTACAAACTTATCATTTTTCCCTTATTTTCAATACTTTAAAGTAATTTTCCCCTCTTTCTAATCTCCACAAATACTCAACTTATGATTCCCAAGAAAAGTGTCTGCTTTATAATTAGACCTTGACATTCGTCTACGCGGCGTTTGAGCGTCAATTCTTAATCCCTCAATTCCTCATTTGAGCGTAGCGAGTGGCTAAGGGTTTTACATATAAACGGAGTTGTTGAGGTGATCGTAGCGTGCGCATTTTAGACGCGTGAAGGCTCAGTTTTGGTGTGTGCGGCATTTTTTTACATTTGGCATTAGGGATTATTCATTTGTTGGCGAGTCGGAGCAAAAGCCTTTAAAATCAACCTTTTGTCATTATGTCTCTCTCTTGAGGGTGGATTTTTATTGGGTGGGTGCGTGTAAATCCGTTGCTTTATTAAAGCTTTCGCTTGCTTTTGTTTATTTTTTTGTCTATACTATTTTAACGTTTTTTATTCCATAACGGGATAGATTATTGAAGGAATATGCATTATGGCAAAAATTAAATTCGCTGACGTTACCGAAAACATCACAACTCGTAAAGAATATCCTTTGAAGAAGGCCCAGCAAGTATTGAAGGACGAAGTCATTGCCGTTCTCGGCTATGGTGTTCAGGGTCCTGCTCAGTCGCTCAATATGCGCGACAATGGCGTTAATGTTATTATTGGCCAGCGCAAGAGCACCAAGAAGAACAGTTCTTGGCAGCGCGCAATCAAGGATGGTTGGGTCCCCGGTAAGACGCTCTTTGAAATTGAAGAAGCCGCAGATAAGGGCACCATTGTGATGATGCTCACCTCTGATGCCTCCATCAAGCCCGTTTGGAAGCAGATTAAGAAGTATATGACGCCGGGTAAGGCGCTCTACTTCTCGCATGGTTTTGGTTATCAGTATCGTGACCTCACCGGTGTTGAAGCGCCTGAAGGTGTTGACGTGATCATGGTCGCTCCGAAGGGTTCGGGCACCTCGGTTCGTCGTAACTTCCTCGCAGGTGTTGGTATTAACAGCTCTTATGCTGTTGAAATCGACGCTACGGGCAAGGCGATGGATCGTACGCTTGCGCTCGGTATCGCCGTGGGTTCGGGTTATCTCTTCCCCACCAGCTTCGAACGCGAAGTGACCTCTGACCTCGTGGGTGAACGCGGTACGCTCATGGGCTGCCTCCAGGGTATTCTCTCGGCGCAGTTTAATGTGCTTCGTAAGCATGGTCATAGCCCCTCTGAAGCTTATAACGAAACGGTTGAAGAACTCACTCAGTCGCTCATCCGCCTCGTTGATGAAAAGGGTATGGATTGGATGTATTCGAACTGCTCTGCTACGGCTCAGCATGGTGCACTCAAGTGGGCGCCTGAATTCGAAAAGGCAACCAAGCCTGTTTTCGAAAAGCTCTACAAGTCGGTTGCTGACAAGACGGAAGCTAAGGCTGTGATTCGTGATTGCGGTCGTAAGGATTACAAGGAACGCCTCGAAGCGAAGCTCGCAAAGATTCGTAACAGCGAACTTTGGCGTGCAGGTGCAGCTGTTCGTGCGCTTCGTCCGAATGAAGGTGCGAAGGCAAATGCTGCAACGGCTGCTGGTGTCGGCGGTCGTGGTGCGAACTAATCCTTGCGATTGGTACACTACACGTTCAAAAGCTCTCGGGTATCCGGGAGCTTTTGCTTTTTTGTCGCTTCACTCGCTTTTGAGAGATGGTATAGATGGTGTGCTTCGCTGTAAATCCCATTGTATCTCACCGTTTTTTTTGCTATACTATAAGATAAAATGAGATCGCTTATTGATTGAGCCGTCGTTGAAGGATTTATTCATGCAATCAGATTTATTTTCCATTTTTGGTTTTACCATTCAAAGGTATGGTTTGATGCTCGCGCTTGGGTTTATCATGTGTTATTTTCTCTCAAAGCGGTTAGCACGTCAAACAGGTCGTAATGAGAATCAAATTGACTTTTTACTCATGACAGCTATTATCGGCGGAGTCTTTGGTGCACGACTCGTCTATGTCATCCAATTTTGGGGACCTCAATTTACACAAAGTCCAGCACAGATTTTCGCCTTTTGGTCGGGTGGTTTGGTTTTTTATGGCGGATTTCTCTTGGCGGCACTCTTGATTCTCATTTATGCTTGGATGCGGCGAAGGGAAGAATCTCCCCTCCGACTTTTAGATTTTTGTGTTGTTTTCGTGCCTTTAGGACATGCGTTTGGTCGTTTAGGATGTTTTATGCATGGGTGTTGTTTTGGCGGGCGGTGTTCGGCGGACAATCTCTTTGCGGTGCGTTTTCCGAAGAATTCGCCGGCATGGACGCAGCATGTTCGTGAATGTGGGTTACCTGCGAGTTCTGAGTTTTCCTTTCCGGTGTGGTCGACGCAGCTTATGGAAGCGATGGGACTTTTCGCGCTCTTTGGTCTCTTATGGTGGCTTTATCGTTGTCAACGCACACGACCGGGGCTTTTAGTTGCGATATATTGCATGGCGTATAGCATTCTCCGCTTTATCATTGAAATGCTCCGCGACGATCCGCGTGGAGGGGTTCATTTTTCGCTTACCTTTAGCCAACTGGTTTCATTAGGCTTGTTTGGTTTTGGTCTTGCCGTTCTTGGATATGTGCTTGTAAAGGGTTCTCACAATGGAACAATCGAAAGTAAATGAAATGCTTGCTTGGGCAAGTCAAAAAAAGTTAGATGCCGTTGGTAAAAAGCTTGAAGCACGTGGATTTAAGGTGATTGCTTGCGCAGATCGTACTGCGGCGCGGTCAGCTTTAATGAAACTGCTTGCAGCACCGGAACATCAAACGATTGGGTTTGGAGGCTCGATGAGTGTGGGAGTCCTTGAGGTGGAGCCTGAACTCGCCGCAGCGGGAAAGACTTTGCTCAACCATGGGAATCCTTCGCTCTCCTTTGAAGAAAAGATGGCGGTAATGCGTGCGCAATTAACCTGTGATGTCTTTGTGGCATCTACGAATGCGCTTACAGAAGATGGCATTCTCGTGAATATTGATGGGAATGGTAATCGTGTTGCGGCAATGATTTTTGGCCCCAAGCAGGTGGTCCTTGTGGTAGGGCGCAATAAACTTGTGCCGGATGTACATGCAGGGTTGGAACGCATTGCTCAACTCGCGGGACCAGTGAATGCCTATCGCCTCAATCGTAAGACGCCGTGTGCAACCACGGGCTCTTGTGGTCACTGTTCGGGGGCGTGTCCGGAGAGTATTTGTCGTATGACAACGATTGTGAAACAGCCATCGGCCAATACACCCACCACCATTCTTCTCGTGAATGACGATTTAGGTCTCTAAAAGAAAAGATCGATTGCATGAAATTAAAGTCCATTGGAATTATTTCGCTCGGCTGTTCAAAGAATCTCGCTGACACAGAAGTGATGGCAGGAAGCCTCCTTCAAGCGGGGTATCGTTTGTCGCCCTCGCCCGATCATGCCGATGTTATTTTGGTTAACACCTGTGCCTTTATTGAGCCTGCGCGTGCAGAAGGTGCTGAAAATATCATGGCGGCATGTGCTCACAAAGCCAATGGTGCTTGCAAGGCTGTCATTGTCGCTGGGTGCATGAGTCAACGCTATCGCGAACAAATGGAAGAAGCCTTTCCTGATGTGGATGCCTTTCTTGGGGTGGATGACCTCGATCGTCTCGTTGACATTTTAAAGGCGCTTGAAGCCAAGCGGCGTCCATCCGTTACCGAGCTCTCGCAACCGCTCTATGATCGACCCGCGCTCCCAACGCGTCTCTTTGATAAGCCAATGCCCTCGTTGCGTTTGACGGGACCTGTTTTTGCCTATGTAAAAATCGCGGAAGGGTGTAATCATGCCTGTGCGTTTTGTGCAATTCCGCAATTTCGCGGACATCTCCGCAGTCGTCCACAAGCCAGTATTCTTGCTGAAATAAAGGAACTTCTTGCAACTGGCACGAAGGAAATTAATCTCATTGGTCAAGATACCACAGCGTATGGTAAAGACCTACGGGATGGAACTTCACTCGCGACCTTGTTAAAGGAGATTGATGCGCTTGAAGGGGACTTTTGGGTACGCTTTCTCTATGGTTTCCACAATCATGTCACCGATGAATTGCTTGAGGTTTTAGCCAACGCGAAGCATGTGTTGCCCTATTTTGATTTACCGATTCAACATAGCGAACCCGAGATTCTTCGCGGAATGCGGCGTGCAGATACCATTAAGGCGATTGATACCTTTCCGGAGCGTCTCCGAAAGCATTTGCCGGAGGCGACCTTGCGGACGACCTGTATGGTCGGCTTCCCGGGGGAGACAGAGGAACAGTTTGAAAAGCTCTGTGCGTATGTTGAGAAATGGCAATTTGATCATCTCGGCACCTTTATCTTCTCTCCAGAAGAAGGCACCGCTGCCGCTACGATGGAGGGTTTACCTGAGCCTGCCGTTGCACAGCGTCGCTTTGATCGCTTGATGAAGTTGCAGAAGCGCATTGCGAAGGAGAAGAATAAGGCACGCATTGGAATGGAAGCAACGGCACTTGTGGTGGACTTTGATGAGCAAGATGGACTCTATGTGCGTTTGCCGCATCAAGCACCAGAGGTGGATGGTCTCACACATCTCGTGCATGCACCGGAAGCCATTCAACCCGGCGATTTTATTCGTGTGAAAATCACAGGTGCACGCGGTTATGATTTAACTGCAAAGTGTTTATGAGTGCGCTCCCCCACCCTTTGCATGCTCTTGAAAAACTGAGCTATGAAGCACAGTTTTGGGAAGCAACACCACAAGGGTGTCTCGCAGGCGTGGATGAAGCGGGGCGAGGGTGTCTCGCAGGTCCTGTTGTAGCGGGGGCGGTGCTTATCGCACCCGATGACATTGTACCCCTCGCACAAAATGAATTGCTTCGTGTAAATGATTCCAAGCAACTCACCGCCAAACAACGCGATGGATGCTTTGAAATCATTACGCATCATCCAAAGATACATTGGGCGGTGGGGCAAGCTTCACCCGAAGAGATTGATCAGCTCAACATTCTGCGAGCGACCCACCTTGCAATGCGGCGCGCGGTTGAAGGTCTCACCCCCACCCCAACCCATGCACTTGTGGATGGACTTCCCATCAAAGGGTTACCCATTTCACATACTGCAATTGTAAAGGGCGATGCCAAAAGTTTACTCGTTGCGTGTGCCTCCATTGTGGCGAAAGTTACGCGTGATCGTCTCTGTGAAGCGTTAGATAAATGTTATCCTCACTATGGATTTGCGCAACACAAAGCCTATGGCACTAAAGCTCATCTCGAAGCCTTACGCACCTATGGCCCATGTCCTGAGCATCGGAAGACCTTCGCGCCTGTTGCCGTTGTTCAAGACGAACTGGCTCTTGAATTTTAAACATTTCTATCAACTAAAAAAGCCCGCAGGCATTGCGGGCTTTTCATTTAACTTCACACAAATCCTTAGATTTGAGCGATGACTTCGATTTCGCAAAGGCAACCCTTAGGGATATCGCGAACGGCAACGCAAGAGCGTGCGGGCTTCGAGGTGAAGTATTTTGCATAGACTTCATTGAATGCTGCGAAGTCAGCAATGTCAGCGAGGAAGCAAGTGGTCTTGACGACATTGTCAAAGGTCAAGCCAGCGGCTTCAAGCAAAGCGCCACAGTTCTTGCAGGACTGTTCAGCTTGAGCTGCGATACCTTCAGGGATGGCACCCGTTGCGGGATCAACAGGGATTTGACCCGAAGAAAAAAGCATACCTCCCGCAATTTTACCTTGAGAATAAGGACCGATTGCTGCGGGCGCATTGGTTGTTGCAATTGTTTGCATAATGTTTTGTTTTCCTTTCTGAATTAAAAATCGATTAGCTCCGCCATTTAACGAGACAACATGCGGCACATTCCACACATTCAGGACACGGCGTCTTTGCGATTGCTTTGATTTCCTTGCAGGTGAGTGCGCCACAAGCGGCTTTAAAATCGGCTTTGATTTGTTCGGCTTTTTCGGGACACATCGTCAATGCGCCCCAGAGAGCTCCGCAATAACCATCAGGTGCACGACCGCCACCACAGGTTGCCATTTCAGCAACAAGTTCAGGTGCGCCACCAGCACCATCAACAACGGCTTGTGCGCAGTTATGCAGTTTTGGGACAGCGGTAAAAAGTTCTTTTGCTTTTGTCATACTTAGAGCCTCTTAAGTAAAAGTTTTTCAACGACTTCAACATCTGCAGGAGTATCGACACCAACGCCTTCATCATGACAACGAATCACACCAATGCGACCGCCGAGCCAAAGTGCACGGAGTTGTTCAAGTGATTCGGTGGTTTCCAAAACGCACGGAGGCGTTTTAATCAATTGTGCGAGGAAGTCCCCGCGGTAAGCATAAATGCCAAGGTGACGCCAATAGAGACCCGATGCAAGATCAGGCTCTCCATCACGACGGCATGGAATCGGCAAGCGCGAGAAATAAATTGCACTGTCATCCGAACGCAAAATAACCTTCACCACGGTTTTCGCCATGAGGTTTTCCATTGTTTGGATAGGACACGCGGCGGTTGCCATTTCTTCACCCGTACGAATCATACGCTCCGCCAGCGCATCAATCAGTGCGGGGTCCATCAAGGGTTCATCCCCTTGAATGTTAATCACGATATCATCGGGTTGAGCATTTGCAGCCACCGCCACACGATCGGTACCCGAGGGTAAATCACTTGCGGTCATGACGACTTCACAGGCATCACCAATAGCATCACGGATGCGTTCATCATCCGTTGCCACAAGCACACGATCTAAACGCTTCGCACGCTTGACGGCTTCGATCACCCAAAGTACGAGGGGGCGCCCCAAGATGGGGGTCAAAGGTTTGCCAGGGAATCGCGTACTTCCCCAACGCGATGGAATAACACCAATAACTGCCATAGTACAGTGTCCTTTCAACGAGATTAATGATATTCAGGTTTCGCAGAGCGACCTGTTAAAAGCATAATTGCATCTTCTGCAGAGAGGTGATCATAACACATGCGATAAACGACATCGGCAATGGGCATTTCAACCTCATACTGTGTCGCAAGTTCATGAAGCATTTGAGCGTTATCCACACCTTCTGCAACCATTTGCATCGACTTCAAAATCGTTTCAATATCAAGACCACGCCCGAGGCGTTCACCAACAGAATGGTTACGGCTGTGTTGCGAGGTACATGTCACAATGAGATCCCCCACCCCTGCAAGACCACTCAAGGTTTGTGCGCGTGCACCCATTTTAAGACCAAGGCGCATCAATTCGGCAAGTCCACGGGTGATGAGAGCTGCACGTGTATTATCGCCAAAGCCCACTCCATCCGAAACACCAACAGCAATGGCGAGGACATTCTTTACAATACCACCAATTTCAACACCTACAACATCATCGGTGGTGTACACGCGGAAATAGGGCCCATTAAAGATATTTTGAGCTGCAATCGCCGTTTCGTGGTCTGCACAAGCACACGTCACCGCCGTAGGAATACGACGCGCGACTTCCTCTGCATGTGACGGGCCAGAGAGAACAACGACTCGCGAAGTCTTCAAGGTTTCCATCGCCACTTCACTCATCCGCTTATGCGTTTCAGGGCAAATGCCTTTGGTGAGGCTCACAATAAGTGTCGTTGGATTAAAGTGTGGAACAAGCTGTTCACACACCGGCTTGAAGAACTTTGACGGCACCGCAAGAACAATTAAATCCGCTTGTGGAACCGCCTCTGCCATATTCGCTGTCCACTGAATACTTGCGGGGAATTCAATTCCTGGCAAGTAACGCGGATTCGTGCGTGTGGTACGAAGTTCATCAATATAATCCTCAAAAGGTCCCCAAACGGTCACTTGATGTCCGTAAGAATCTAAGAGTTTCGCTGCAGCTGTTCCCCAGCCGCCATCACCGATGACTGCGATTTTCATGCATTCGCCTCCTTCTCTGCTTGTGCTGCGAGCTTCGCTGCGCGAGCGGCACGCTGCTTTGCAGTAAAGGCAAAGCGATTTTCCGTACCATTACACAAGCGGACAATGTTCTTCGTGTGTTTCAAAATGGCTAAGACAGCAAGAATCGAAATTAAAATCTTGTACCACAACGGCATTCCCGCATAGAACGGCGTCCACATGCAGGAGCCCACAATAACAGCGGCAATACAACTTGCGAGCGAAACATAACGGCTAATGACAAAGCAAACAATCCATCCGCCAAAACCAATACAAGCCGCCAGCGGAGCAACACCAAAGAGCAACCCTAACGCCGTAGAGATTCCCTTGCCACCCTTAAACTTAAGGTAAACGGGAAAGATGTGACCCAACATTGCAGCCGTACCACAGAGGACATGCAAGAGCAAGAGGCGTCCTGCATAGGCGGGGTTCATGAGTGTTTCGGTCGACAACATCACAGATGCCAAGCACGCGCAATAAACGCCACCAAAGCCTTTGAGCATATCACACAAGAACGCAAGCATTCCCCACTTCGCACCTACGCAACGAAAAACATTTGTTGCGCCGATATTCTTACTTCCCGAATTTCGCAAATCGACACCACGCGCATTCGCGATAATCAATCCAAAAGGAATGGCTCCCAAGAGGTAAGCCGCCAATAATGCTATCACTGCCGCAAGTGCCATCATCATATCCATCGTTTTTCTCCGTTTATTTCTTTGTACACTGAAGATGTGCAATCAACCCTGCCACTGCAAGTGAGTAACCCTGAATACCAAATCCTTGCAACTGTGCCATGCAAACCGGAGCCGTATAGGAAACGTGGCGAAAAGCTTCGCGTTTATGCGTATTAGAAATATGCAACTCAACCGTTGGAATCTCCACCGCGGCAATCGCATCTCGCAATGCAATCGAGGTGTGTGTATAGGCTGCAGGATTAATCACAATCCCATCATAAACGCCACGCGCTTCACCAATTTTTTTAACGAGTTCTCCCTCAATGTCACTTTGGAAACAATCAACATGTGCGCCTAATTGCTTACCCGCGGTAACGGCAAGTGCTTCTGCATCTGCAAGTGTACCCTCACCATAAATACCAGGTTCACGCTGACCAAGTAAACGCAAATTAGGTCCATTAAGAACAAGAATCTTCATTGTGTATCCTTCTTTTAAAGATAAAAACGATCAAACCAGTACGGCAAAATATGCGCGGGTGAAACATTGCGTTCTAATTGCACACACATGGTTTCTAACATCGTAAAGTTTTCAAAGAGTTTCGCCAACGAATGCACCTTTGAGCGCATTGCGAGCACGCCACGACATTCTGGAAAGTTCAAGGTCTCGCACGCGCCATCGGTAGAAGCGAGACGCACCAAGTCCTCCATCCACTGTTCAATGGTCATCCAAAGGTCCGCTCGCCAAGCTTTTGCGGTTGCCCCCACGCGCGCTTTAAGCACTTCGGAGTCTTCCTCAATCATGGCATTCGCTTTCGCTTCTGCACGAACCTCTTTCTCCGCTTGATCATCCATTTCATCAAGCATTGCAATCACACGCTCGGCTCGCATCGCATCAAGGAAGACCCCCTTCTCACGGATGTCGGCGAGCATTTCAATGAGATCCGTTCGCCAAGGCTCAAGCAATCGACGCACGCCTCCTGCCTTCAACACTTGACAGCGTGAAATAATGGTTGGGAGTAACTCATCCATACGATCGACGAGCAACAAGAAAAGCGTACGTGGCGGAGGTTCTTCCAACATCTTCAAAAAGGCATTCGCTGAGGTTTCATTCATGCGATCTGCCGAAACAACCACGAGAACCTTCCATCCACCGCCTAAGGACGAACACTGTGCGAAAGGAAGAATACGCTCGGTCATCATTTTCGCATCGATAATACGACTGACCTTTTCGGGTTTAAACCATGGCATATCAGGATGGGTGTGTTCAGCAATCGTGGGAGAATCCCCGAGCAACTGCGTTCCAATCCACTCGGCAAGCGATTGTCCCTCTGCATGAACAGGTCCAACAATAATATACCCATTTGCCAAACGCTCTGTAGCGATGGCTTGCTTCAAACTTTCACGAAGGTCTGCGGTACTCATGTTAGCGTTCGGATCCTAACATTCGCAATGTATCAAAGAGAATGCCAGCGAGATAAATCACAACAAATGATGCCGTCAAGCATCCAATTAAAGCACGCACATGGATTAACCCTGTTGCACAATCATAAACAATCGATTGCAAGGGGAACCATGGCCATTGCGAAACCGAATCTGGCATAAAT
Organism: bacterium; assembly: GCA_030535915.1. Taxonomy (GTDB): domain Bacteria; phylum Verrucomicrobiota; class Kiritimatiellia; order RFP12; family DVOR01; genus Spyradenecus. Next base: position 3,659 of record JAUNQZ010000035.1, on the reverse strand, counting down.
GTTGATAAAAACATACACACCATCGGTGGCGCACAAAAAGAAATCATCAACGCTAACAAAAAGGTCGAGGCGGAGCTCCGAGAGAAGAGCGAAGCTAATGTGCCAAGCGCACTCCACAAGAGCGCTTCAATCAAAAGCATGGCAGTCGCCAAGCCAAAGCCTTCCCATGTCCAAGGGATTTGTGCTTGCTCAGGTGCTAACCAACGAATAAAAACCCACGCCGAAAGCATCATCCCAAGAACATAAATCATCGACAAGGACCATGCACCAAAGACCTTCCCTAGGACCCACCAACGCGCACGAATCGGTGTTGCAAACATTAAACGCATCATGCCATTTTCACGGTCACGGGTAAAGCCTCGCGAAGCTGCAACCGAGGAGATAAAGGGCAACCCAAAAGCGGTTGCCAATCCCCACAAAGCCGGCACCTGCACCACATGTCCCTCTTCATGCCGAAGGATAAGGATAAACAATGCACTCGCACCCGCCAAGGCTAACAACAAGGGACCCAACCCATGTGCGGAACGCAACAAATGCGTGGATTCACGACGAACAAGCGCGCCAAAGGGATTCATTTTGTTGCTCCTTTCGTCTGCTCTTTTGTCGTTGGAGGGGTATCATTGAGAATTGCATTTGCTTCTTGAGGTGTCATCTCTACAACGCCAGGCGTATCCTTTTGAAGTAGAATAAAACGCGAACAACAAGCCGCAAGCAACGCACGATCATGTCCACTTATAATCACATGCGAGGTCGGCTGAATCGCCTTGATAATCTTCACAAAATCCGCACGCATCTTCGCGTCAATCCCCGCAAAAGGATCATCCAAGATTAAGATTTGAGGCATTGTTAAAATCGCCTCTGCAAGCGCTACACGTCGACGAATTCCTTGCGAAAGCCGCCCAATACGCTCATCACGCATCTCCGTCAAACCGCAACGTTCCATCGCTTCATTCACGCGACGGCGAATTCGCAAGAAGCGTTCTCCGCGCAAACAAGCTCGCACGCGCAAATAACGAAAAACCGACATCTCCTCGTACGCGGGGCCGAGTTCTGTCAAATATCCCACATGTCGACGATAGCCAATCCCAAGATGCGTATGATAACGGCGAACGCGTCCTTTATGAGCATCCGTTGTCAATTGGATAGTGCCGAACTGTGGCAATAAAGCTGCTGCAAGCAATCCGAGCAAGGTACTCTTGCCAACACCATTTTCACCAATGACACCCACACATTCCCCGGCCTTAACATTAAACGAGACCGAAGCAACACCGCGGTTTTCTCTATAAAGAAATGTGACATCATCAACCGTTAGCACGATGGAAACTTCCTTTTCTTCGTCCTTCGAGAGCGTGATTAGGCATTGGAGAGCACATGATAACCCGCACTTGCAAGTGCGGCATAAATTTCTCCAATCTGAGCAAAGTCGCGTGTTTCAAGTTGCAAATTCAAAACGCACGAGGCAAGCGCTGTATCCACAAGACCGGGACCATAATTCACACCAATGACATTCCCGCCGCACGAGGAAACAATCTTTGCAACCGCTGCCAATTGTCCTGGTTTATCCAGAAGCGAAAGTTTAATCTCTGCACGGCGACCACTGGCTTGGAGACCACGATAAATCACACGACTGAGAATATTTACATCGATATTACCACCCGAAAGCAAGCAGCACACCTTCTTGCCATGCAAATCCGGAATTTTGTCAAAAATCATTGCTGCAACCGAAACCGCACCTGCACCTTCGCAAACGAGTTTACGCTGCTCAATCAAGAAGAGAATCGCCGCTGCAATTTCATCTTCCGAAACAGAAACAATGCCATCGACATATGTCTTCACCATCTGATAGGTCAAATCCCCCGGACGCTTCACTGCAATGCCATCTGCAAAAGTATTGGCGCTTGGCAAGGTCACTTTATCCTTCGCTTCGACCGAAGCCTTCATACTCGCAGCTTCTGCAGCTTCTACACCATAGACCTTACATTCTGGACGCAATTGCTTCACGGCATAAGCAAGACCCGAAATCAACCCACCGCCACCAATGGGACAAAGAATCGCATCCACATCCGGAAGCTGTTCCAAAATTTCCAAACCCACCGTACCTTGCCCTGCAATCACATACGGATCGTCAAAAGGATGAACAAAGGTCATTTGTTCTTCCTTACATGTCTTCAACGCATACGCACTTGCATCGTCATAAGTCCCAGGAATCAAACGCACTTCAGCGCCATAACTCTTCGTTGCTTCAATTTTCGCAATAGGTGCAATATCTGGCATACAAATGACCGCACGCGCACCGCGCTGCTGAGCACCCAAAGCCGTTCCCTGCGCATGGTTCCCTGCACTACAAGCGATAACACCGCGCGAGAGTTCTTCTTCTGTCAACTTAGAAATCTTATAAACCGCGCCGCGCACCTTAAAAGAACCCGTCACCTGCAAATTTTCGGTTTTTAAGTAGACCTGGGCATACGTCGACAACTTCGGCGCATAAATCAAATCCGTACGCCGTGCCACACCATCAAGCACCTTCGCCGCATCACGAATCATCTCTAATGTCACTTCTGCCATAATTTCACGCTTTCCTCAAAAGTTATGCGATTCATCCATAAACCGGAACTTCTACTAAAATCCTCTACTAAAAAACAGGATTCATCCATAGACCGGAACTTCTACTAAAATCCTCTACTAAAAGAAGCTCGTAAAAAACATTACAAGCACACCTCTATTATAGCATTATTTATGAAACAAAAAAAGTTTTTTTTAAAGCCGCTCGTTTTTTTCTCTAAAAAGCCACCTCCTACTAAAACAAGGAACGCGTCCATAGACCGGGTCTTCTACTAAACCCCTCTACTAAAAATCAAAAAGTTCCTCATTTTTTAGAAAAAACAAGGAACTTCGCGAAAATCAAAAAGGTCTGCGTTTATTTTATCAATTGAGGGTTAATTAAAGACCCAATCAAAGATTCAACGCTCAACGCCTTTAGATAAAATTCGTTGCAATCGGCTTTTCACTTTCGGGCAAAGGAACGCCAGCTGCTTTTGCAGCTTCAAGGCACTTGAGCTGATATGCCATATTACGACCAAGGACACGCATGATTTGGCAGCCTTCCTCATCCTTAAGTACATGTTCAGCCTTCATCCCGTGGACCATATTCCAATACCGCGAACCAACAATCGTCATCTGTGAAATAAGGAAGTACTTATTGAGCTGATCAAGCGCTGCGGTTGTACCCGCACGGCGTGCACTGACAATCGCAGCGCCAGGCTTCAACTTAAAGAGCCCCTTACGCCCCACCGAGTCCGCAAAGAAAACGCGATCCAAAAATGCCGACAATCCACCGCCCGCACTTGCATAGTGCACCGGAGATCCAAAAATATAGCCATCATAATCCCCTGCAATTGCAAGGAATTCATTCACCTTATCCTCCACCACGCATTTGCCGAGCTTACCACACGAGCAGCAATGACGACAAGGTGCAATCGGATCAATTCCGAGTTGGAAAATCGTTGTTTCAACACCTTCTGCATGTAAGGTGTCAGCCACGATTTTAAGCGCTGTATAAGTGCATCCCTCAGCATGCGGGGAACCATTCACAAGTAAAACTTTCATCTTTTTTCCTTCTTTTAATAGAGGGTCCTTTACGAGAGACCCGGTCTATGAAT
>JAUNQZ010000034.1 GCA_030535915.1 bacterium | reverse complement strand
CTGAAGAAGCTGCGCTTAAAGGTGCTCAAATTTTACCTCAAGATGCCAATTGGCATTATAATGTTGCATGCGTCTATGCGCGTCGTCAGCGATTAGATGATGCCATTATTTGGCTTGAAAAGGCAGTTGATTTAGGCTTTGGAAACAGTCAACATGTACTCGCAGATGAAGATCTCAAGATTTTACATTCGCATGTAGGATTTCAAAATATCCTTAAAAAATTAAATGATCCCAAGCGTCAATTTAAACAAAATCCTACTTTAAAGCAAGCTTTTCCAGAACCCATTAACAAGCAAAACTCAGCGATTATTTCCGCAAAAAACACGCAATGGGAATGGCATCCTGTAAATGGTGGTTATTTTACAACATTTTTCTTGCCTCCTCCCGCACAAAAAGCTTCTGATTACACGCTCCTTTATGTCAATCGCGATGAAGACTCTACACAACCCGATATTTCATCCTATCCATCTATAATATCAGCCATTTATGATGACGAAGCCGTTTCGTCATACGCGCATATTTCAGTTGCGAATGGTCTTTTTATGATGGGGAATCAACCGCTTCCAACAATTGGCAATACTGTTTCGGTTATTCAAAAACTTCCCTTTTGGCGAACCATTCCCCGTCTCATTGCAACAACGCCAACAATTATGGCAAACAGTTATCGATTTGCCTTTATGAATCAACTTTATTTTTATGATGCAACAATTGATGTTTCCAAAAATTTTAAAGGAGACATTTTGCCCTTTATTCAACCCTTTTATTTCAACACTGCCGACTTTGGAAACGCAAATACCTCCAAAGACAATCCTTTAAATCCCTCTAAGGCTCAACAAACCCTTGTTGAATATGCCTTTGCTACGGTTGATGCAATGCCTGCGGAAACCCGCCAAAAGATGTTTGAACAAAATCTCTTTGTTTGGACGATGCAACGCTTATTTAGAGAATCTCAAGTGAACGCGAAGGATATCTTTGATCCCCTCGCTCACCCTGCTGCTTTTGACCCGCAGTTTATTGACAAAGAAAAGCTTCTTGCTAAAGCTCGAGCGCTTACCCCTGAAACATTACCCCCAATGTTTCGAATCATGATGTTGGAAGAAAAACAACCCACACAATATGTGGACTATTTTGATCCCTCTGAAAGAGAATTCTTTGGCGACACCTCAATGTCCATTGGTCGTGTCGTTCGAGATCTAGCCTATACCCGTAAAATGACCATTATTGCAAATGGCGAAGCAAATTTAACCTATCGTTGGTTTACCGTTAATGGTCAGGCGGATAAAATTCGTATTACTCCTCTTACAGACACGGGATCCAAAACCAAAATTGAAGTAGATTGGCATGGCGTTTATACCCATCCGCAAGGTTATCCAATTCGTCGTGTTGACATTGCGTGCGTTGCCGTCCGCCCAAATGGTACAACTTCTGCGCCAGCCTTCCTTTCTTTGCGTTATTTAGCAAATGAACAACGCACCTATGAAAAAGGTCGTTTAATTTCCGTGGATTACCGTGCTCCAAAAACAGGCCTCATCTTTGAAGATCCAGCATTAACCACACAAAAACATTGGCAAGACGACTATCACTATAATGCTAAAGGTGAATGCATTGGATGGACACGAACCTCTGATGACAAGCCACTTGCTCAATTTAATGCTAAAGGTGAACGCCTTATAACACCTGTTGCAGGTCAACCTGCAACAGCCCAAAAGCCTTTATACACGCCCCGCATGAATGCTCAAAGCGATGGAATTTCTTCCCCTGCCCTTGAGCTTCTAGAATTTTAACCCCTTCCCATAGGATGATTAAGAAAGTCAAACATATGAAACTGTTCAACTTCTCTCCTCTTACCCAAAAGCGCTTACAGCGTTTTCGTCGTAGCAAGATTGCCTTTGGTTCGCTTTGCGTTCTTCTTGGTGTCTATGTCATTAGTCTTTGTTCAGAATTAATTGCTAACTCTGAACCACTTATGATGAAATTTAATGGAGAAACCTATTTCCCCTTTTTGCACTCTTCTACGCCGCAAGAAATCTTAGATGCATCAGGCGAAAAAGTGCGAGTGAATTATCGTCAATTCACCGAAAGTGAAATCTTCACGAAAAATCCAGACAACTATGCAATCTTTGCACCTGTTCGTTACTCTACTCATGAAACAGTAGATTTATCGGACATTGAAAATGATCGCGAAGTTACCATTTCGTACATCCCCACACAACCCATTGCTCGTTTCAATCTCACTCCAGAAGGAGCCATTGTCCGTCAAGACAACTGTAATCAATTCTTTACAAATATTACATTAGATGACGGTGCGTATCAGTTGACCGATATTTTTGAAGTCGATGAAGCAACCCATCAAGCAATTCAAGCTCGCTGGTCTGCTACACAAGATTGTGCCGCTTATAGCACAATGCTCAAAGTAAAACCCACCATTACTGGCGTAAAAGAGATTTTCTTCTCCTTGCCTGCCACGCGAGCACATGACAAACATGTGACACTTCGAGCACGTTTACGATTGGAAAAAGATGAAACAAAAATTTATCGTCAACCTTATCTTTTCACCTTCGAAAAGATTGATGACAGCGTTGAATTAATCAAAGCTGATGGTCCTAGCGAAGCAACCGAGCAGATGAAAGCACATGCGCTCGCTCAGGCTACTGAAGACTTCAATAATCCGAAATCAAAGCGTAATCTTGCCTTGGAATCACAAACAACCAAGCAAGCAAAAACATGGCTGTGCGAAACGACTCACACAACCTATCAACTCTCCGTTACTGACAATGCAAACTTCCCCTTCCATCCGACCACAGAACATATCTTTGGTCTTGATGAATCCGGTCGTGATGTCTTTGTTCGTATCCTTTATGCCACACGTATTGGTCTCTCCTTTGGTCTTATTCTTGCACTCACCGCAACAGTACTCGGCATTATTATCGGTTCCTTGCAAGGATACTTCGGTGGTAAACTTGATATTTGCATCCAGCGTTTCACCGAAATCTGGGCGGCCCTTCCCTTCCTCTATATCATGGCTCTTTTAGGCAACTTATTAGGACGTTCCTTCTGGCTCTTACTCCTTGTTTATGGTTGCTTCTGCTGGATTGGACTCTCTTACTACATGCGTGCGGAATTCCTTCGTTTACGCAATCGTCCTTTCGTTGCTGCCGCGCGTTGCTTAGGGCTTACCAATCGCCGCATTATCTTCCACCACATCTTACCCAATGCATTGACGCCTGTCATCACGCTCTTCCCCTTCTTGCTTGTAGGTGCAATTGGCACACTTGTCTCGCTTGACTTCTTAGGCTTTGGTTTACCTCCTTTAACACCAAGTTGGGGCGAACTCTTAAGTCAGGCTCAAGTACATCGTTCTTCATGGTGGTTGATTGTCTTCCCGACATCTGCAATCTTCATTGTAATGTTCTCTACCGTTATGGTCGGTGAAGGCGTTCGTAATGCCTTTGATCCTAAACCCTTTTCCAAGTTACAATAAAGGAACCCTTTTATGTCAACAGATCGTCTTCTTCAAGTTAAGAACCTCACGATTGCCTTTGACAACGATGATACGCGTCAAGCAATTACGACGGTTGAAAATGTTAATTTCAATGTCCATCGTGGCGAAATCCTCTGCATTGTAGGTGAATCAGGTTGTGGTAAATCCGTAACTTCAATGGCAATCCCACGGTTATTACCCTCTCCTCCCTCCAAAATTTTAAATGGCGAAGTCCTCTTTGAAGGTGTTAATCTCTTAAAATTGCCGATTAAAGAAATGCGTAAATATCGCGGCGCAAAAATTGGTGTAATTTTCCAAGATCCAATGACTGCGCTCTCCCCGCTTGTTCGCATCGGCAAGCAAATGATTGAAGCGTTACTCATTCACAACCCAAAAACCAAGAAAAAAGAAGCTCTTGCTCTCGCTTTAGAATGGCTCAAAAAAGTCGGCATTCAAAATCCTGAAGTCGCAATGAATGCTTACCCTTATGAACTTTCGGGTGGCATGCAACAACGCGTAATGATTGCAATGTGTCTAATTTTAAAGCCACAGCTCATTATCGCAGACGAGCCGACCACAGCTCTTGATGTGACGATTCAAGCTCAAGTGCTTGACCTCATGCTTGAACTTCACCAAAAAGACTCTGGCATGATTTTCATCACGCACGACATGGGAGTCGTACGCAAAATGGCAGATCGCGTGATTGTAATGTATGCAGGCCAAATCGTAGAAGAAGCCAAAGCCGATGACTTCTTTGCAGGTCCCAAGCATCCTTATGCACGCGCACTCCTTGATGCGCTTCCCTCTCATGCTACCCGTGGTAAGAAATTAAGTGCTATTCCTGGTCAAGTGCCAAGCCCGGGCAACTTCTCCAAAGCCTGTCGCTTCGCTGATCGTTGTGCACACGCCAAGGAAATATGCTTCAAGGATGCACCCAAATTGCATCTAAATGACAAACACAATGTTCGTTGTCACTTTAACACAAATGAACAAGAGTTAAATTAATTCTCTCGTAAAGAGCATTAATACTAAAAAGCCTTGAGTGTCACTCAGGGCTTTTTATTTTAGGAATTAAAGTTCCTATGAAACGAATCTTAAAAAAAATCACTTAACCTCCTCTTCGTCAATCTGTAAAAAAACAAAAAAGTTCTCCCTCGTTCACTCAAAAAAAACATTTTTACAACACATCTCTAAAAGCCTTTAAAATCAAGAGCTATTGAATTGCATCTCAAAACCATTGACTTTGAATTTTGAAAATAAACGACTTTAAAAATGGCGTAAAAAAATAACTTTCAAAAATGGACAAAACCATCTCATTTATTGTTTGTAAAAAAATGTAAAAAAAAAATAAAAAAGTTCTTGACTTAGGGGTAAGTTTTGCGTTATTCTATGTGCCATGAACACGAAAGCCTATTACTTTTACTTTACGTTTAGCACGTCCGCGCGCCGCTCGGGCATCTAACTGCTGTATCAGTAAGAGGATGACAAATTGAACGGCCGCGCTCCAAAAAAAGGGGTGCGGTTTTTAATTAAAAGGAACAAAACGATGATTATCATCATGAAACCCACAGCATCACAGGCAGATGTCCAAACCATCTGCGACTGGATCTCTTCGCTTCGATACCAACCTCGCGTGACAACTGGCACCGAACAGACTGTTATTGCTTGCATTGGCAATGAGGTCAATCCACAAACCGTCGCACAGCTCCAAGCGCTCGACACAGTTCAGGAAATCATTCACGTGAGTAAGAAGTACAAGTTGGTTTCTCGTGACTTCCAGCCCGAAGACACGATTATTGATATCAAAGGCACCAAAATTGGTGGTGGCAATATTCCGATTATGGCAGGTCCCTGCGCTGTGGAAAGCTATGATCAGTTCCATGCTGTTGTTGCAGATTTGGTTGCACTCGGCATCAATGTTATTCGTGCGATGGTTTACAAGCCTCGAACCTCGACCTATGACTTCCAAGGCTTAAAGGATGAAGGTATCCGTGTCCTCCGTGAAGTTAAGAAGGACTTCCCTCAGGTTGCTTTCATCACCGAAGTCCCTGGTCCTATGCAAATTGACGGCTTAATGGATGTCACCGATGTCTTTCAAGTCGGCGCTCGTAACTCCCAAAACTACGACTTGCTCGAACACCTTGGCAAAGCGGGTAAACCCGTTATCCTCAAGCGTGGCATGGCAGGTACCGTTGAAGAATGGCTTCAATCCGCAGAATACCTCATGGCAAATGGCTGTAAGGAAGTCATCCTCTGCGAACGTGGCATTCGTACGTACGAAACCATTACGCGTAACTGCCTTGATCTCGGCGCACTTGCCGCTGTGAAGCGTTTGACGCACTTACCCGTCGTTGCTGACCCCTCGCATGGTGGCGGTAAACTTGAACTCGTCATTCCATTGTCCAAGGCTGCACTTGGTGCGGGTTGCGATGGCTTGTTGATCGAAACGCATCCCGATCCCAAGCATGCATTCTCCGATGCTGCTCAGCAGATTCCTTCGGATACCTTCGGGGAATACATCAAGGCCATTAAGCCTTGGCATGACTTGGCTCGTTCGACTCGCTAAGCCCAAAATCATGGGGAAGGAAACGTTCCAGTTTCCTTCCCTTTTCATTTAATCTCTTTCATAAGACATCTCTATGGATCTCTATTACCTCGGCCCGCAAGAAACATTCTCCCATCGCACCGCGACCTATATGGCGCGTCCAGGGGATGAACTTGTTCCTTGTCGTGATTTTCAGGATATTTTTCAGCATTTAGCGGTCAATCCTGGAACAGCAGCGATTGTGCCTTTTGAGAATACCTCTCGCGGTCCTGTGACAGAGATTATGGACTTGCTTGTCGAATATCCACACTTAATGGCAACGGAATGTTGCACCGTCCCTGTCCATCAACATCTTCTCTCTCGCGACCTTACGACAACCATCCAAAAGATTTGCTCAAAAGAGGAAGCGCTCGCTCAATGTCGTGCGACCTTACGAACCCTCTATCCTGGCCTTCCATTAGTTGCCGTTTCCTCCACGGCGGAAGCCGCTCGACTAGCTGCGGAAGATCCCACCATCGCAGCTGTTGCAGGCGCTTCAACCGCCAAACGTTATGGTCTTGTCTTACGACGTTTTGAAATCCAAGATGTCAAGGGAAATACCACGCGCTTCTTTCGTGTGGAATCGCGTCATCCGCAACAACGCTATCCCTTATGTTCAACCTGTCCCACAGGACATCTTCCCCCAACCCATGCGCTCCTCTATGCGCAAATTGAAGATCGCCCAGGCTCGCTCATTTCACTCTTGGAACCCTTGAAGCCCTTTGATTTAACCTTTATTCAATCGCGACCGCTTCCCAATAAAAAGTGGGAATATGGCTTTTATCTCGAGGTCCTTACAGGAAATACATCCATTCCTTTAGCGACGCTCCTTGCAGAGCTCGAAAAAATAACAGCCGCGATTCGGCTCTTGGGAACCTACTCTATTCGAACGCAACATGTCACTCCAAACGAAAATGCGACCACAGCACTTTCCAGCTTGCGTGCGATGATTATTGATATTGATCGTGAAATGATTCGTGCGATGAAAGCGCGTAAAAATCATCGCCTCAACGCTTCGCTCTACGCACATAATGAAGCCGTTACGATGGATGAAATCGCACAAGCCATTGCAACCGAAAATCCCAAACGTGAACGTCTCCTCCGTCGGTTTTATCTCAACGATATTCTCCCTTTTATCACCGAACCTGGCGAAGACGACCATCCTCGAGATACTTTACACGATGATGCTAATGTTTTGACTGCACTTCTTCGTCGATGCCGCTTCTCCTCAAAGGTCATTGCCCGCAAACGCATCGAACTTGCTCCCGCCCTTCGCGCCGCCGTTGAAACACAAGACCCTAAACAAGTCGAAGCTGCCCTTCTCAACCAAGAGGTTGAAGATCGCGTCATCGCAAATGCCGCTCGACTCTATGAAACCGAAGGCGCCACGCCCGCGCAAGTCGAGAATATGTGCCGCATTTATCGCGACAAAATCATTCCGCTCTCACGCCTCATTCAAGTCTACGAAATCTTAAACAATGCCTGAGTTGTAACGTATGACACCACGGGTCATCCTACATGTTGACATGGATGCATTCTTCGCATCTGTCGAACAGGTTGACCATCCCGAATGGCAAGGAAAGCCTGTTATTGTAGGCTCGGACCCTAAACAACGCGGCGTCGTCTCAACCTGTTCCTACGAAGCAAGAAACTATGGCGTTCATTCTGCAATGCCCTCACGTCAAGCCTTTGAATTATGCCCTGAAGGTATTTTTGTTCGCCCTCGCATGCAGCGTTATCAAACCGCAAGCAACGCGGTCTTTCAAATCTTTGAACAGTTCACACCCGACATTGAAGCGCTCAGTATTGACGAAGCATTTCTGGATGTCACAGGTTCTTTAAGGCTCTTTGGAGATGGCCTCTCCATCGCCAAGCAAATCCAAACCCAAATCTATGAAGCCCTTGGTCTCACCTGTAGCATCGGCATCGCGCCCAATAAATTTCTCGCAAAACTCGCAAGCGAAGAAAAGAAACCCAATGGCATCTTTTCCGTTCCCCTTGACCAAACACACTTACTCGCATGGCTCGGGAAAAAATCCATTCGCGACCTCTGGGGTGTCGGACCCAAACTCGCAACGCTCCTCGAATCCCACAACATCAAAACCATTCGCGACATCCAATGTTGCAATCCTGAAACCCTCGCCAGTTGGACGACGCCTCTCCTCGCGCACCATCTCACCGAAATTTCCTTTGGTCGAGACAATCGCAACGTCACAACCGAACACGAAGAAAAATCCTTCTCTCGGGAACATACCTACACGCAAGACACGCTCGACGATGAAACGTTACGCCAAGAATTGCGATGGATTGCAGAAGATGTCGGTCGCCGTTTACGCGAACACAACCTATGGGCTCGAACGGGGAAAATCAAAATTCGTTACACAGGCTTTCGCACCGTCACACGCCAAGCGACCTTCCCTCAACCCATTTGCGATGACCAAGCCCTTCGCGAAATGGCATGGGAACTCCTTGCCCAAAACCTTGAAAGCAACATTCCTGTGCGTCTTATTGGTTTTGGCGTTGAGAATTTTGTGGCGAATCCCACAGATGAAACCGATGACCTCTTTGCCCACTACGCTCATCCATCGTTAACTCGAGAACGCCAAGAGCGCCTCTCGCATACACTCGATAAAATCCGCAAACGCTATAAAAATCAAATTTAACGTTCACCTGATCCATCATTTCGAAATCTGGACTATACCTTTAGCTGCTTTTTTGATATACTATGAAGTGAACTTGTGAAAGGATTTTGAAGTATGATTTACGATATTGTTATTCTTGGTAGTGGTCCTGCGGGATGTACCGCTGCAATTTATGCCGCACGCGCAGGGTTTAAGCCGCTTGTGTTGGAGGGCATGCAACCCGGTGGTCAATTAACGCAAACAACGGACATTGAGAATTTCCCCGGCTTTGAACATGGCATCAATGGTTATGATCTTGTCGTCACCATGCGTCAGCAAGCAGAACGTTTTGGTGCAATCTTTGAAATGGATGAATGCACAGGTGCAGACTTCTCAGGTGAAATTAAGAAGCTTGAGACCATGGTCAATGGCACCATTGAAACGCGTGCGGTTATTTTAGCCACGGGCGCTTCTGCGCGTTGGTTGGGATTGGAAAGCGAAAAGCAATTAATGGGACACGGCGTTTCTGCGTGTGCAACTTGCGATGGCGCATTCTTTAAAGACAAAGTTGTTGCCGTGAATGGTGGCGGCGATACGGCATGCGAAGACGCGCTCTTCTTAGCCAAACTTTGCGAAAAGGTCTACCTCATCCATCGCCGCGATGCCCTACGCGCGAGCAAGGTCATGGCCGACCGCGTAAGCTCGAATCCCAAGATTGAAATCGTTTGGAATGCAACCGTTGTTGAGGTCCTTGATCCTACAGCGGGTGAAGTCTCTGCAATTCGCATTAAAGATACCCTTGATGCAAGCGAACGCCTCTTACCTGTCAGTGCGCTCTTCGTTGCGATTGGTCATTCCCCCAACACAAAATTCCTCGCTGGCGCCGTTGATTTAGATGAACATGGCTATATTCTCACCGATGGCGTACGGACGAGTGCAAAAGGCGTCTTCGCCGCAGGCGATGCGCAAGATCCGGCTTACAAGCAAGCCATCATTGCCGCAGGCTCTGGTGCTGTCGCAGCGCTTGAAGCAGAACGTTATCTCTTGCATTAAATGTCCTTTCATCTCACCGCTTTGCGGTCGTTGATAGTCGAAGGTTTAGCACCATGTTAAGTCATGCCGACAGTATTGTTTTTACGGGACTCAGCGGATGCTTTGGCAATGCTCCTACGCCACGTGCACTTTGGAAAGCAATCCTACGCAAACAGTCTGCTTTTATTCCATTACCTGTTGCAGAAGACGGTCACACCGCAGACGAACTCTTCCCAGGCTTCCCATTGCCCGAGAGAATCGCCGCGCTGGGCGAAAACTTTGCCTGTCAATCCGATCGCATTCAACTGCCTCCAGATTTAGGCATCGGCGACAATCCCGACTTCTGGTTTGCGGCGCAACTCATGTTTGACGCGCTTGAAGATGCCGGCCTCTCCCCAACTGCAAAAACGACCGATCGCATTGCCCTTTTCATGGGATATGACGCGTCCTTTAATCCCGCCTCTGTCAACTGGCTCTGGCACGCGAATGCGATTGCACAAGTGGTGAGCACGCTTCAACGCTTCTTCCCCAACGCAACGCACGCTCAAATGGGCGCCATTCGCGAAAATCTCATTGAAACACTTCCTCTGCTCAAGCCGCGCCATCTGCGTCATGCCCGTGGCGACGGTATCGTCCGCGAGCTCGCCCAAACCTTTGCGGCATGTGATAGTGTCTACCAATGCACGGCGGGCGAAGCCTCTGTCTTTGCGGGCCTCGACGCCGCCATCAACGCCCTCCGTTTGGGCCAATGTGACGTTGCCGTCGTTCTAACATTACAACCGCCGATTTCACAAACACAACTGGCAGGTGAATCCTGCCTGTTGCCCTTCTCACACGGGCGAACGTTGCTTCCTTTCACTGACCATGCCGATGGTACACTTCCGGGTGAAGGCGGCGCTGCCTTTGTCTTACGACGTCTCACCGATGCGCGCAAAGAAAGTGCAAAGCTGTACGCAAAAATTCACGGCTGCGCGCTTCTGGCTGGCATTCCTCCCGAAGACGGCGGCCTTGAAGAAAGCCTTCGCCGTTGCCTCCACCGCGCCTTACGCCGCCTGCCTAACGGCTTCCGCGACATTGACTATTGGGAGATGAACGCCTCCGGCGTGCCCGAAGAAGATGCCGCAGAAGAAGCCCTCCTCAACCGCGTCACCGAAAATCGCGGCGCGCACCTTCCTCTTCTCGCCCTCGGCTCTGCCAAAACCGCCTTTGGCCACACGCTGACTGCCGCCGGCGCCCTCGGCTTACTCAAAGGCATTCTTGCCATTAGCCATCGCATCCTACCGCCGTCGATTACACCCATGGACGATACCTTCCGCCTCTGCAAACCCGAACATTCCTACTACTGGGTACAAGAGGCACGTCCATGGATTGCAGCCTCCACTCGCCCTCGCCGCCTTGCGGTCTCAACACTCTCCCGTGCAGGACGCGCCGGCGCGGCTATTCTCGAGGAGGTCGCCGAATGAGCCTCGAACGATCCGAAGGTGTCCTTTGTCTTGTCGGTGCCGACACATTACAAGCACTCGATCAAGCCATTGTACGCATCCAAAACTTTTTAGCGCATTCCTCAGGCATACGTTTCATTGACGTTGTCTACACGGCCACCTGCGATGCCCGCGGCAAAGCGTGCGTTGCCGGCCTATGGGTCACCTCGCTCGAGGAAATGCAACGCAAACTCTCCTTCGCCCTCAATGCCCTCCGCAGCGGACGCACACGCATGCGCGACAAATCAGGCGTTTTCTTCACGACCGACCCGCTCGCCCTCAAAGGCGGCAAAGTCGCCTTCATCTTTCCCGGCACGGGCAGTTTCCACCTCGAAATGATGCGCGACCTCGCCCTAACCTTCGACGGTGTCCGCGAACGCTTCGACGATATGGAAGAAGCCTTCACCGGCTTCTGCGACGTCGCCTCGCCCTCCGAATGGCTCTTCTCAACCGCCCCCGAACACACACTGCCGCTCAGCGCTTCCCAAGCCTTCTTGCCCCTCCTCGCCTCTGCCTCCACCTACTTAGCGAGCAAAGTCTTTGCTGACTATTTGCGCACGATTGGCGTTCAACCCGCGGCGGTTGGCGGCATTGGTCTTGGCGCCTTCTCTGCCTTCCATGCGACGCACCACGATCCCAAATTAAGGTTGCTCCAAATTTTACGTGACGCCGGCCGCCTCCTCGTTCATCTTGGCGAAAACTACAACGAACCTTGGACGCAACTGACCGTCACGGGCGTACAAACCGACGCGCTCATCGCGTGGCTCAAAACAAACGCGCCCAACACAATTGTTACGCAATTGATTTCTGCCACGAACAGTATCCTTGCGGTTCCGCCACAAGCGCTCGAAACGCTCACCAAACACATTCGCGAACAAGGCGGCACCAGTCTTGAAGAACCGCTTCCCATTCCCTTCAATACGGGCACAGGCGATGAAGCCATGGCCAAAACGTTTCGTGACTTCTTCACAAAGTATGTCAACATCGAACCGCAAGTGCCCTTCTACTCCTGCGTAACGGGCGCTCCCATGCGCGCCTCCGCCGCAACCGTCACCGAAGAGCTCGTCGCCCAAATGCTGCAACCGTTGAACTTCGAAAAGATGATCAACACCATGTATGATGACGGCTGTCGCATCTTTGTTGAAGTCGGTGCACGCGGTGTGATGACGCCCATCATCAACGAAATCCTTGCACCGCGAGACGAACCCATCGCGACCATACCGATGCACATCTTGCATCGTTCAGGCGGCGTGCAAGTTGGCCAAGCGACCGGACTCCTCGCAGCGCACGGCGTGCCCATAGACTACTCCGGGCTCCGCTTCTTCTCCCATGCCAAGCGCCTCGACTTCGATCTCCCAACCGCCGAAAACGAAGCCGCCACGCTCACCCTCCGCCTCAACCGCGACCTACCCGCACTGCGCCCGGCGCTCATCGACACCCAGCGCATCCTCGGCATGGAGAGTAGCAACGAAGAAGAAGACACACCTTCACACGCGCACGCCTTGCCGCTCTCCTTCCCCAAAAATGGCCTCACCGAACCGCTCCTCAAAAGCATCACACTGCGTTCGCAAACGCCTACCAGCATCGAGCTCCGTTGCGTTTTGCGTCCCAAGGATATTCCCTTCCTCAACGACTATGCGATTGGCACGTCGATCTCCGTCAGCAATCCACAACTGCGCGGCCTCACGCTCTTCTCCGTCTCCTCCGGCCTCGAACTGATGGCCGAAGTCGCCAAACGCCTAACGCCCGAACTCTCCCTCGCCCGCATTGAACATCTCCGTGCGCCGCGCTGGCTCTCCTATCACTTTGGCAAGCTGCCACTTATTATTAGTGCAGAAATTACCAAAGATCGCGACCAGCACGCCAAGCAAATTCGCGTTCGCATCTACGACGACACCGACAACGCCGGCATCGACCACGTTGCGATGGAAGCCAACCTCATCTTCGCTCCCACCGTACCCGAAGCCACAGAACTTCCCGAGCTCGAACCTCTCGCCGGCCTCAAAAATGTCGACTGGCGCCCGGCCGACATCTATCCTAGCCGCCTCTTCCACGGTCCGCTCTTACGCAATGTCCGCACGGTCTCCGGCTGGGGATTCAACGGCATCGACTACGAAATTCTCATTCCGCCACGCGCCAATGCCGTACGCGGCACACGCAAACCCATCTTTGCGGCCATGCCACTCTTCTTAGATGCGGTCTTCTCCGGCTTCCCCTTGTGGCGTTCCCACGAACGTTTCCATGGTGCGATTTCGCTTCCCTTCCGCTGCCAAAGCATCACCTATCATGCAGTTTGGATTCCCGAAGGCACACGCCTCAACTGTGCCTTGCGCCTTGTCAACGTCACGCCGCGCACCTTCCAGGTAGACATTCGCGTCACCGATGCCACTGGCCACATGATTCTCGACATCAAAGGCTGGGAAGAAGTCAGTGGCCGCGCCACAAGCGAACTCCAAAAGTTTGTGATGAATCCTGCCAAGTGCTTCATCACTCAACCGTTGCCTGCGTCCGTCTTGCCAGAAACAACCATTGATGTCGTCGGCGCCCTCTACGTCAATGACAATGAAGAATTCTTCATCTCCAATCATGAACTCTGGCTCAGTGCCCTTGCCAATGCCGTCCTTACCCCTAACGAACGCGTCGACTATGCCCAAATGACCGGCACCGCCCCGCGCCGCCTCGAATGGCTCCTCGGTCGCACCTCTGCCAAAGAAGCCGTCCGCCGCCTCCTCTTGCAAAACTACAACCTCTACGAACCCGCCGCAGACATTGCCATCTGGAAAGACAAACTCGGCAAACCGCATCCCCTTGGCGATTGGGAAAATCAAGTCTCGAGTCCCATTGATCTCTCCATCGCCCATACGGCAGGTCTCATTCTTGGCGCCGCCACCGCGCAGGGTCACATCGGCCTCGACGTCGAATCCGTCACCCGCGACCTCACCGAAGATTTCCTCCGTGGCGTCTTCACCCTAGAAGAACAAGAACTCGCCAGTCGCAGTGGCGATGGTCCCACTGCGGTTTTACGCTTCTGGTGCGCCAAAGAAGCCATCTCAAAAGCCCTCGGCACCGGCATTCGCTTCGCCCCGACCGATTTACGTATTCGCACCTCCGACCCCGCAACCGGACTCTTGGAGATGGAACTCTTCGGTGCATGGGCCGAACACTTCCCGATGTTCCGAGAGAAACTCATCCCCATTAAGACATGCGTTCTTTATGGTCATGCCATTGCATGTTGTATCCTCCCCAACTTCTAAAAGGTTTATCTATGCGCCCAACAGAAATTATTCGCAACTTTACCAAACATGCTGCAGGCTCTGTACTCATCAAGCAAGGTGACACATGGGTTCTTTGCACGGCTTGTGTTGAAGAAAAAGTCCCCCCCTTCTTGCGTGATACTGGTAGAGGTTGGATTACGGCAGAGTATTCTATGCTTCCCTCTTCTACCGTCGGACGCAAAGATCGAGACATAAAAAAACTCAAGCAAGACGGGCGTAGTGTTGAAATCGGCCGCCTCATTGGACGCGCCTTACGTGCGGCCATTGATTTAGATCGACTCGGCGAACGCACAATCACCATTGATTGCGATGTTTTACAAGCGGATGGAGGTACCCGTTGTGCTTCTATTACAGGCGGAATGGTTGCACTTGAAGATGCCATCAACAA
>JAUNQZ010000132.1 GCA_030535915.1 bacterium | reverse complement strand
AATAATGGGAAAGAGATTAATTCAGTGATGGATGACGCATTTATAGAGAATGACGGGTCCAAGTGGATTTAAGAAGGAATTTAGAGATGAACGAATATCTTGCTCGTTTTATGGATCAGTTCCCGTTTGAAGGATTGACATATGATGATGTGACATTAGTAACACAGTATGCAGATTTCTTGCCGGATGAAACTTCGTTGGTGACGCGTTTGACGAGTCGTCAGACGATGAATATTCCGTTTATTTCTGCTGCAATGGATACCGTCACCGAAGCTCCTATGGCGATTGCAATGGCGCTCGCGGGTGGTATTGGTGTGATTCACAAGAATTTGGATGAAGATGTGCAGGCTGCACATGTTGCTCGTGTTAAGCACTACCTCAACGGTATGATTGAAAAACCCGTTTGTTTCCATGCAGGGGATGATGTGGGATATTTGCTTTCTGAAAAGCGTCGCCGTAATTTGAAGTTTGGCGGCTTCCCAATCCTCGATGACCAGGACCGTTTGGTTGGTATGGTCTCGGGTGCAGATATTCGTTATTCTGACAAGGGTACAGAGAAGCTTTCTGAAGTTATGACCTCGGCTGCAATTACTGCAGCACCTGGTACCTCTTTGGAAGAAGCTTATCGTATCATGCGTGAAAATAAGATTGGTAAGTTGCCACTCGTTGACAAGGATGGGCATCTTGCGGGTCTCTATTCGTTCACGGATGTGCAACAGTTGATTGAAAACAAGAACCCGCTTTATAATCGTGATGCCAAGCATCGCTTGCGTGTGTCGGCTTCTGTTTCTGGCGGTTCGGGTGACTATAGCCGTATGGAAAAGCTCGCAGCTGAAGACGTTGACGTTGTCGTTGTGGACTCGGCTCATGGTCACACCAAGGGCATCATTGATATGGTCAAGTGGATTGCTAAGCATTATCCTGAAATTGATATTATCGCAGGTAATATTGCAACGGGTGATGCTGCGATTGCGCTTCGTGATGCTGGTGCGCATGCAGTGAAGGTGGGTATTGGTCCGGGCTCAATTTGCACAACGCGTGTGGTTTGTGGTGTGGGTATTCCTCAGTTGACCGCAATCTATAACGCACGCAAGGCTTTGCAGGGGTCGATCCCTGTGATTGGCGATGGTGGCATTAAGCTTTCGGGCGATGTGCCGAAGGCGCTTGTGGCAGGTGCTGACAGCGTGATGTTGGGTTCCGTCCTTGCAGGTACAGAAGAATCGCCTGGTGAAAAGATTCTCAATGGCGGTCGTCAGTATGTGATTTATCGTGGTATGGGTTCGCTTGCTGCACTTAAGAATGGTAAGGGTTCTCGTGCGCGCTATTTCCAAGATAATGAAGGTGAAGATGATCTCGTCCCTCAAGGTATTGAAGGTATGGTGCCTTATTCTGGTCCTGTTGCTCGTATTATGACGCAGTTTAGCGGTGGCCTCAAGAGTACGTTGGGCTATTGCGGTACGCGTACGATTGCAGAACTTCAGGAACGTGGACAGTTTTATCGCGTAACGGCGAATGGCGTTCGTGAAGCTCACCCGCATGATGTGACGATTACAAAGGAAGCACCTAATTATCGTTCGTAACCTACGGCATAAGGAGACGTCATGAACGACGAAACCCCTGTAACACCCGAAACTTCAGAGCAGAAGATTTCTGTCAAACCTCCTGTGGCGCCTACATTTGTGCCTAAAGCAACACCTGTTGTTGAAGCTGTGACAGCGCCAAAGGGTGAGGAACCCTTGTTGGAAGTGAATGACTTGAACACATGGTTCCCAATTAAGAAGGGTATTTTTGCTCGCACGGTTGGCCATGTTAAGGCCGTGAATGGCGTTTCTTTCGCAATGAAGCCAGGAGAAACACTTGGTGTTGTTGGCGAATCGGGTTGCGGTAAATCAACGCTTTCTCGTACGATTTTACGATTGGAAAAAGCGCATAGCGGTAGCGTTTCCTTTATGGGTAAAGATGTCTTTTCCATGAAGGGCGAAGATCTTTTGCAATATCGTCGTGATATGCAAGTGGTTTTCCAAGACCCGCATGCGACATTAAATCCTCGTCATTCCATTCTTGATATTTTGACGGAAGCAATGCTTGTGCATGGCCTTATTACGAAGGATCAAGCTCAGGATGTTGCAGGGGAATTGTTGCGCGATGTCGGTTTGCAACCCGATGCAATGTTCCGTTATCCGCATGCTTTCTCGGGTGGTCAACGTCAACGTATTTGCATTGCGCGTGCCTTAGCTTTGCGACCAAAGATGATTATTTGTGACGAAGCTGTCTCTGCGCTTGACCTTTCTGTTCGTGCACAGGTTTTAAACCTTTTAATGGAACTTAAGAAAAAATATAGCCTCTCTTATCTTTTCATTACGCATGATATTGGCGTTGTGGAACATATCGCTGATAACATTATTGTAATGTTTAAAGGGGAGATTGTTGAACGTGGCACTGCAGAAAATGTGTTGTTGCATCCACAAGAAGCCTATACAAAGCGATTAATTGCGGCAGTTCCGCGTGTTTAATTGAGAAGGGCGGTGATACCGCCCTTTTTCTTGTACACAACTAAAGAGAGCAATATGCAACATCGTGTAAATCTTAAAATTAATTTAACAACGTTGGCAGAAAATTATCATTCTGTTGTAAAACATGTTGCGCCTTGTCTTGTCATGCCAATTTTGAAGGCGAATGCCTATGGTCTTGGTGTTGAACCTATTGCTCGTGCTTTGGTTGCTGCAGGTGCTCAACGTATTGGCGTTGCAGAACCATTTGAAGCATTGCAGTTGCAGACGTTAGGTGTCCCGATTCAACTCTTAAGTGGGATTCTTCCCGATGAAATTGAACCAATGCTTCGAGCGGGGGTGGTCTTGCCTTTAGTGTCGCTTGAGAGTGCGGAGTTCATAAGTGCTGTAGCGCAGCAATTAGGTATTGTCGCAAAGGTTCACGTAAAGATTGATACGGGGATGGGAAGAGCTGGAATCTTATGGCAGGAGGCATCTACCGTATTACGAAAAGTTGCACTGTTGCCAGCATTGGAATTGGAAGGGCTCTTTACACATTTCCCTTTGGCGTATGAGGAGCATTCCGATTTCACACAAATACAATTAAAGCGATTGCTTGACATTTATTATCAATCCGCAGCTGATAATATTACGTTTAAATATCTTCACTCTGCTAATTCTGATGCGATTAATAATGCTGATTCTGCATATCAAAAACAAATTTACCCAGCTGGCAACAGTGCTGCTGTGCGCAATGGTCGGAAACTATCTGTTCAGCATTGAGTTCTTCTACTTCTCCATAGCACAAGGACTACGGGCCGTGGGATATTTGTATTTGGGATATATGCT
>JAUNQZ010000131.1 GCA_030535915.1 bacterium | reverse complement strand
GCCGCCTAATTTCTGGGCTTCCATATCAAGAACTAAAATTAGTGCAAGCCGAACGAAAATGCAAACGCAGAGCGGATGCACCCACCAACTGCAAGTACCCGATATGTGCACAAAAGAAAACTTATGATAAAAAAATTTGGAGAGTAACATTTGATGTTGTACTTTTGCGACCGATTAGCGAGAGAGCGCAAGAGAAGCTAGTCCACAGACAAATAGCATCGGCCCAGATATGAATGATAGGATATTAGTTTATTCAAAAACAATAATTATAAAAAAAACATCATTTATGAAGAAATTTTACCTCTACACACTGATGTGTGTGTTGTTCGGTGCATCAGCACTGCAAGCTTCTGCCGAGGACTTTACGGCAAGCGACTTCTTCGGCACATGGAAGTTTACCTCTACCCTGGAGGTGACCGACAAGGGCCAGGAGATGAAGGACGAGTTCAAAGCCGAGTGTGAAGTTATCATCAAGAGACACGACGGCGGTATTTACGACATGGTGATTCTGGGTATCGGTGGCGGTACTACCGAGCAGCCTGTCAACAATGTGGACAACGTGAACCACCAACTCAACATCATCAACCCTAACGGCAGCGGTACCTTGTGGGCCAGCGCTACGATGGCCGATGGCAACGGTAAGTATCCCTACGGAACTACCGAGAACAATTGGAAGGACTCGTACAACAACCTGAAGCTCGACTTTGACTCTATCAGCAAGGACATCACTATCCCCGACTTCACAGCTGTCACTCCTGACCACGCCAACGAGACGACCATCATCCTGGCCAAGTTCACCAACTGCAAGATGACCATGGTGAGCAAAGAGGTGATTGAGGCTGCTGACCTCTCTGGCGAATATAAGTTCATCGCCCAATACCCCTACGAGGCTTCTGCCTTCCCCACCACCTTTATGATGTCACTGAGCTCTACATCGGCCGCTTTCACCAGCTACGATGCCAATATCGCTATCGAGGGCTACAATGAGGTGACCGTTCCCGCTACATTCGACGGATATACCTTGAGCTTCATGTTTGACGAGGTGTACCTCAACGACGAGAAGACAGTGGCCTTCTCACACTACAACTACCCCGACTCGCTGAAGAGCAACTGGGACTTCGTGGTAGCATCGGACAAGGTGTTGAGCATGGATACCCCTATTGGTATCAGCAAGCAGGGCGACAGCACTTTCGTGATGGAGAGCTACTACCACTGGGGTGGAAGCCTGGTGAAACAGGTGGAACGCGTAGGCCGCTCAGGCTCATACCAGTTCGCCTGCGAGAACTTCCAGATGTTCTCCGAGAAAGAGGAGGACAAGGCTAACTATACCGCTGACGTAACCCTCACACTGACCTTCGACGAGGCCCAGCAGAAGTACTATGTGACCGAGTTCATGGGCTTCGACACCTACTCGATGAACTATGGTGGTATCCCCTGCGTGGAGACCGACAATGTAATTGAGATGGATATCACCGGTGGCTACAACTATCTGGAGAACGAGTATACAAGCGACGACTACATGAAGATGATCTACGTGAAGCTATACGATGGCCTTGGCGGTTTGACCAACAAGGTGGCTATCACCTTCAACGAGGATGGTACATGTACCCTGGGCGACTTCTTCGTAGTACGTGAGAACGTAGAGTACGATGCCGACTGGAACGCTACCACCACACCCGAGTTTATCGCCTTCTACGGCAGCCTCACCGGCGCCCTGGTACCCGAGACCTTCGCAGGCACCTACACCGCTGCCCCTGCCGTACGCGAGGTATACGTTGACTCTTTGGCTACATTGTTCACCGAGAGTTTCGACATCACCATCGTGCTCGACGAGGCTCAACAGAAGTACTACGTGACCGAGTTCATGGGCTTCGACACCTACTCTATGAACTATGGCGGTATCCCCTGCAAGGAGACTGAGGATGGCCTCGAACTGGACATCACCGGTGGCTACAACTACCTGGAACTCCTCTACCAGAGCGACGACTACATGAGCATGGGCTACTACAAGCTCTTCGACGCTGAAGGCACCACCAAGAACACCATCAAGCTGACCTTCGACGGCAAGAACTGCACCATAGACCCCTTCCTCGTACAGCGCGTCGACATGGTATACGATGCTGACTGGAACGCTGTAGAGACCATCACCAAGCTGGCATACTACGGCGACGAGCCCAGCGCTATCGAAGAGGTGGCAGCAGCCAAGAACGCTATCGCAGCCAAGGACGGCGTCATCTACGTAGAGGGTGGCAACCGCGTAATGGTATACAGCATCAACGGCGCATGCATCTTCAACGGTACAGCTACTCAGATCAGCGGCCTCGACAAGGGCGTATACGTAGTGAAGAGCGGCAACACCGTAGTGAAGGTAGCTCTCTAAGAACGTGACAACAAAGGTGACCCAACCTTATAAATGAATAACAACGGAGGCTCCATCCCCACACAAAGGGGATTGAGCTTCCATTGTCGTAAAATAAACAACACATCTATGAATATCGGTGACAATCACAGACACACCCCCTGCAGCTGCCTGAAGAAGGCACGACACCTGCTCGCAGCCATACTCTGCGCAGCAGCATGCCCCCATGCAGCACTCTATGCCACACCGGCACCACAGGCAACACTAGCCGAGCAGACCGACAAGGCAGCCAGCGGCGTAGTGACAGACAAGAGCACGGGCGAGAGCCTCATGCAGGTAACCGTAGCCGTATGGCAGAACGACGAACTCGTACAGGGAGCCACGACCGACCTCGACGGCAAGTTCAGTATCACCATCCCCGAGGGAGACTTCGAGATTCACTTCTCCTACATGGGCTTCAAGACACTGGTTATCCCCGCCAGCAAGTGCAAGGCAGGCATGACCGTACAGCTCGAACCCGACACCCAGCAGATAGGCGAACTGGTAGTCAACGGATTCTTCACACAGAACAAAAACAGCTTTACCGGCTCGGTGACCCAGATGACCGCCGCCGAAATCAAGCAGGTATCAGGCACAAACCTCATATCGGCCATCGCAGCACTCACACCCGGTATGGAAATGGTACAGAACACCGAGATGGGCTCGAACCCCAACCATACCCCCGAAATCATCATACGCGGTATGAGCTCATTCTCCAATGACGGACAGGCAGTGAACCAGCCCACCATCATCCTCGACGGTACCGAAATCACCATGCAGGAACTCTACGACCTCGACATGAATGAAGTGGAGACCATCAATGTACTCAAAGACGCCGCAGCCACAGCACTATACGGCTCGAAGGCCGCCAATGGCGTGATTGTCATCACCCGCAAACAACTCAAGGAAACCACACTGCGCGTAGCCTACAACTTCACAGG
>JAUNQZ010000033.1 GCA_030535915.1 bacterium | reverse complement strand
AGCTTGCCGAGTCAAGGAGTGAAACGACTGGCAAATACACGAAAAGGTTTTGGATATGGCTCGCTGCGCCTTGCTCGCTGCGCTCGAATGAGGAATTAGGAATGAGGAATGATGAATCACGAGGCCTTTTATTGAGAAGGATGAAGTTCATTCATAGCGTGGGTTTAATGTTGGAGTTTTTCGATTAAAAATGGCAACGATTCTCTATCTTTATGCGCAACCTTATCGTGCGGGAAGCGACCATGCGCGACGTACGGTTCAGATGCTTTCTCTTTTGAAGGCGTGTGGGCATGCGGTGGATGTGTTGACGTTGTCAGGTGGAGATGTTTGGCCAGAAGGTCTTGTTCGGCAGCGATATTTAACGTCGCGTGTGCCGTTTGTGAAGACGCTTCCCTTTTATGGGCGAGGGTTTCGTCGCTTTTGGGCAGGCGTGGTGATGTTCTTTGCGGCATTGCGGTTGGCGTTTCGGGAACGTTATGATGCGGTGCATTGTTCGGATCGTGCGATTCGTACGGGTGGGTTTCTTTCGTGGCTTTTTCGGAAACCATTTATTTTTGAGTGGCATGCCACGCATTCTGGGCACGATCTTGTCAAATGGCTCTCGCGACGGTCGCGACGGTTTCGTCGATCCATCAATATGATTTTTTCGGACTTTCCCTATCCATCGTCACGGTTTCGGCAGATTGGGGTTTATGGGCGAATTGCGATTTTGCCGTTGTTGCCGTCACCAACGATTGAGCCACAATCGTTACCCGCCGTCAGAATGTATTCAGAGACGCAAAATTTTCGCTTGGTGGCGTTTTCTGCCACGGAAGATTTGCAAGATTTTTCACCGCTTTGTCACGTGCTTCCCACATTGCTTGAACGCTATCCCTTGCATCTTTCACTCATTGGTGCAACGCCTAAAGCAATGGAGCGCCTCCGTCGACAGTTGCAGGCACAATTGGGTGATTTAGCGTTGCGAGTGGCGTTGCGTCCTGCGCTTTATTGTACGGACGAAGTTTTACGTGCAACGCGGGAGGCGGATTTGGTTTATCTCTCTGCGGTACCAGGACCTTTGCCGCCTCCACTCTTGATTGATTTGATGGCGGCGCGCAAGGCGCTACTGGTCATTCAGTGCCCGGCATTTCAGACGTTGCTCTCACCGACGAATGCAACGCTTGTACCTTACGATGCGCAGGCCATTGGGAATGCGATTGTGCATCATCTTCAACGGCCGCTGTTATGTGCTGAGCATGCACAGGCGGCGTATGATACGATTCATACTGAACGCAATGCACGGGTTGTGGTAGAAGAAGTTCGGCGATGTTATGAACTCGCTTTGAAGGAGATGTCGGTATGAGGCCTTTTCGTTTGGCGCTCTTTGCCGATAGCGCCTATCAATGGCTTGCGAAGGCGCTTGAGGAGCAAGCCGCAAAAGCGCAATTTCCATTAGAGCTTCGTTGTTGGGGGTTTGTCTCTCCTTTAGTGGAACAACAAGCGTTAGCGGACTTTCAACCCGATGCGGTCGTTTTATGGACATGTGCCGAACAAGCACGCACGCAAGGATTGCCTGAGCTTGCACCGATGGTTGCCTTACCCTATCATTGGCTCGTATGTAATTTGCCCGCCCTTGATGATGGAGCATTTGGGTCGTATGCATTAAAGTATCCAACAAGTCTCCGCTCACGCCTCTTGCAATGGAATCTTCGATTGCTTGAACTTGCGGCACAACGAGAGAATGTAACACCGATTGATCTTGAAGGCATCGTCGCACATTTAGGACGAAAAACAAGCTTTGATGCTCGACTTTGGGAAGCGATGCGCCTAGCGTTGACCCCCACGGGATGTGAGGTGCTTGCGCAACACCTTCTCGCGCATGTGCGAGCGCTGCGAGGTCAAGTAAAGAAAGTTCTCGTAACCGACCTTGACGACACCTTATGGTCAGGCATTGTAAGTGAGGTGGGACCCGTGGCGATTGATCCGGAGGGCCCGGGGCGTAGAGCGTATCATGCATGGCTGAAAACGCTTGCCGAGCGTGGCATTTTGTTGGCGATTGCTTCACGGAATGACCTCGCGACCGTAAAGGCGGTCTTTGAACGAGAGGATGTGCCGTTCTCGTTGGATGATTTTGCCGCCGTAGAGGTGGCGTGGGATCGACCGAAGTCGGCGATGTTGCAAGCCATTGCTTCGCAGCTTGGCGTTCATGTTGACAGTCTCGTTTTTATTGATGATCGTGAAGAGCATCGCAATGAAGTGCGCGCACAACTTCCGGC
Source organism: bacterium (assembly GCA_030535915.1). Taxonomy (GTDB): domain Bacteria; phylum Verrucomicrobiota; class Kiritimatiellia; order RFP12; family DVOR01; genus Spyradenecus. The sequence goes on along the minus strand of JAUNQZ010000033.1, from coordinate 12,954 downwards.
TGTTACGGTTCCTGAACTTCCAGAAGATAGCGCACAATGGATGGACGTCTTGAGCGCTTCCACCGCGTTTGAAACACTTGCTGTAACCGAAGATGATCGATTCCGCGCCGCAAGTCTCCGCGCAAATCAGCAGCGCCTTGCCGATGCGATGGTACTCTCTCCTGAGGCTTATCTCGAGCGTTTAGAGCAAGTCCTAACCCCCTCGCCTTTGCAATCGCCCTATCTTGAACGCGCGGCCCAACTCACACAGCGTTGCAATCGCTTCAATATGTGTGGCACCCGCCATACAGCCGATGATCTCGCACAGCGCACAGGCTGGGTCTATCATCTCAAAGACAAATATGGCGATTTAGGCATGGTAAGTGTTGTCGTTCTTGAAGGACGAGAAATCAAGACATGGGTGTTAAGTTGCCGTGCCTTTGGTCGTCAGGTTGAACGCCTTATCTTAGACCATCTCAAGGCGACAGTTCCTCAATTGTGTGGCGCCTATATTCCAACGGAACGCAATCAAGCGTGTGCAACCCTTTATGTTGAAAATGGAGTCCCCTCGCCATGATTCAGCGCTTAGAACAATGTTTCTCTGAGGCATTGCGACAACCGATGCCCACGACCTTTGCAACAGCAACCTTTGAAGCCTTACCGGGATGGGATTCCATCGCACATCTCTCGCTTTTATTAGCGGTTGAAAAGGCCTTTCACATTGCCTTTACCTCCAAAGAAATGGTAACCATGCGCGATGTTCCAACAATGCTCGCAATTGTGGAGGAACGATCCCATGCGTGAAGTTCTTAATGGTTGCACTCTGCGTGCCGTTACAAGTGTTCTCCCCGCGACACAACGAGCCCTTACAGATTTTATTCCCGTATGTGGCAAAGATTATGTCGAGCGCTTCCAAACCATTGTTGGAGTTGAAACGCTTCACCTCGCAACGCCTGAACAAAAGGCCTCTGACTTTGCTCTTGCCGCCGCACAAAAGCTCTTTCGCGAACGCCCAGAGATTGACCCAAAGTCCATTGATGCGTTACTCTTTCTTTCGCAAACGCCCGACGGGCTTGCGCCAATCACCGCCTCTCGCTTACAAGCCGCATTAGACCTTCCTGTGACAACGCTTACACTTGACATTAATCAAGGTTGCACGGGTTTTGTAGCGGGGCTTTTACTTGCCGCAAATCTCTTACAAAACCCTGCATTCCGAAATGTTCTTATTGTAGGCGGAGACACGCTTTCGCATCATCTTGCAGAGAGCGACCCTAACACCGCAATGCTCTTTAGCGATGGTGGCTTTGCTGCTATCATCGGTAAAGGGGAAGATGCCCCATGGATTTTTGAGACACTCAATGAACCCTCTACAGCCATCACACTTCCTTACGGCGGATCGCTACAAATGATGAGTTCTGATGTCTTTAATTTCACCTTAATGCGTGTCGCGGAACAACTCCAAGCGCTACCGAAACCAGACCTTTATCTCCTCGGTCAAACCAATGCCTTTGTCTTGCGTCAACTCGCACGCGCTTGTGGTTGTGATGAACAGCAAATGCCGTGTCGAATCGCTCACCGTGGAAATACTTCTGGCGCGAGCCTCCCCACCCTTCTCTGTGATTTAGCAGCAGAAGGTCTCACAGGCTCCCCTACTGTTACACTTGCTGCGTTTGGTGTAGGTCTTACTGCAATGGCCGTTCATCTCACACTTCATACCAATGCTATTTGCCCCCTCGGGCATCTTTCTCCAACAGGAGACCTCGTATGACCCAAGAAGAGATTTTACTTGAACTTGCCGACATTCTCAATGTGCCGCGTGGTACACTCACCCCAACAATAGCACTTGCAGATGTGACATGGGACTCTATGGCATTAATGGCCTATTTAGCGTTTCTTCGATTTAACTTTAATGTGACCCTCAAGCAGGTCACTTGTACAGATTTTAAGACCGTTGCAGACTTGCTTGACAAGACGCAAGTTTAGGAGTTAACAATGTCGGGACTTAATGCTTTTCCAGACCTTCGATTGCGTCGTTTGCGTCGCACCGCGGGATTGCGTGCAATGTTTGATTTAGAGGTGCCGTCTCCTGCCAAATGGTGTTGGCCGACCTTTGTCGTACCAGGCCTTGGCATCAAAGAAGAAATCGCCTCTATGCCTGGACAGTATCGTTATAGCGTTGACCAACTCTTACCCGCAGTTGAAGCCGTCGTTAAACAAGGCATCGGCTCAGTCCTTCTCTTTGGGCAACATGACCACGCAAAAGACAATGGCGGCAGTGGCGCTTGGGACGACCATGGGCCCGTACAAGAAGCCGTGCGACATCTCAAACGCGCCTTCCCCGAACTCACCGTCATGACCGATGTCTGTCTCTGTGCCTATACCCATCATGGCCACTGTGCACCCTTACGACCAGATGGTTCGCTCGACAATGACGCCGGCTGTGAATGCCTCGCGAAGGTCGCCCTCTCGCATGCGGCTGCCGGTGCAGATGTTGTGGCACCCTCTGCAATGATGGATGGACAAGTAGCAGCCATTCGTACAGCGTTAAGCGAAAACCAATTTGACGATACGCTTTTAATGGCATACTCAACAAAGTTCTGCTCGGGATGCTATGGTCCCTTCCGTGATGCAGAGCAAAGTGCACCGCAAGCCGTACCCGGGATGCCTGCCGATCGTAAGGGTTACCAAGCCTCTTATGGCAACCCTCGCAATGCACTTATGGAATCCATCCTTGACGAACAAGAAGGGGCTGATATTTTAATGGTCAAGCCTGCACTCTTTTACCTCGATATGATTCGTGCGGTGAAAGAACAAACCCTTCTCCCCGTAGCAGCATATAATGTCAGCGGTGAATATTCAATGCTTATTGCAACAGCAGAGAGAGGATGGGGAGATTTGCGAGAACTCGTTCGTGAATCCACCCTTGCAATGACCCGTGCAGGAACTGATTTAATCATCTCCTATTGGGCCTCTCGCTATAATGAAATGTTCCGCTAAAGAGTACGCATGAAGCAGACCCTCGTTGATTATCTTGACAACATGCAGTATGCCCGTGGAATTGCCAAGGCAACGCGTGAAGCTTATACCAACGACCTCACACAATTACTCGCTTATCTACAAACAAAGAAACTGACCGCATGGACAAATGTTTCACGCGATCACCTCATTCAATATATTGATGATCTGCACAAACGCGGGTTCGCCGAAGCCTCCCTCTTACGGAATATGGCATCCATTCGAGGTTTCTTTGGTTGGCTTTTAGACGAGGGTATCATCGAGCACAATCCAACCGATGCCTTTATCCGCACGCGTCATCATCGCCGGTTACCCTTTACCCTTGCAGAAAACGAACTCATCCCGCTCATTGAAGCCGTTGACGGAGATTCCCCAGAAGACCTCCGAGATCGTGCAATTCTCGAATTACTCTATGGGTGCGGGCTTCGTTGCTTTGAACTTATTGGCTTACGCTTACACGACCTTCAAAAACGCGAGGGAACACTTCGCATTCTCGGCAAAGGAAATAAAGAACGCATCGTTCCTTATGGTCCACCCGCCGCAAAAGCCTTGCATCGTTATCTTCTTTGGCGACAAACCTTTGCAGAGAAATACAAACGCGGCGCTTTCGCTGCAGACTTACTTTCGCTCGATGCACCGATGTTCCTCACGATGACGGGGAAACGCCTCCATCGCTCACATCTCTCAACGATTATACGGACGCGTATTCGAGCATTCCTTCCCGAAGGCACCCACGCGACGCCGCATACATTGCGACATGCCTTTGCAACACACTTGCTCAACCATGGCGCGCCGTTGATTGACATTAGTGAACTCCTCGGTCATGCCAATGTTGGCGTAACAGAAATTTACACCCATGTCTCAGACCAACATCTCAAAGATGAATTCAACCGTTGCTTCCCAAGGAGTTAATCCATGCCAATGTTGCTACACCTTATTTTCCTTGGAGCATTAGGCGCATGCGCAGGACTCTTCCTAATGCGACGCGCACGCGGGAAGACATGGATGGGGCTCGGCTTTGGAATGCTCTTCTTGGGATTACTCATCCATCAAGGATGGTGGCAAATCCATGGCGCAAATGATCCACAATTCCTTCACTTTAGAGATCATTTTGACGGTCGGAAAAAAGCCCTACGCGGTCATCTCCTCGATCGCAATGGCAAACGCATAGAAGCTTCTCCCGCGACCTATCACCTCCTCGGCTACAATAAGAAGGGCGCCATCACGGGTCTCGAAAAAATCTACAACATCCGCCTCGCCGGAAATATCTTGCCGAATAACGCAGACGAGCTCCTTCAACGCATGCCTCCGCAAGATGTCACTCTTTCCATTGATGCCGACCTTCAAACGATAGCCTATGCAGCGCTCAATGGGCAACGCGGCGCCGTTGTCGCACTTGACCCACGAACAGGAGAAATCCTCGCACTTGTCTCTTCGCCGTCGGTTTCACTTCAAGCACTTGAGACGGGCACCATTGATAAAACCCATAGTCCTGAATTCAATCGTGCGACGCAAGGGCTCTATCCTCCTGGCTCGGTCTTCAAAATCTTCACCGCCGCGCTCGCGATAGAATCAGGTCAAGCGCATCCACGCACATGCCCGCCAAAAGGTTGGCGTCCTGCACGTGGCACGCCTCCGATTCGAGATACCCACGCCAACAATGCTCAGACGCCACTGGCGATTTCAACCGCCTTTGCAGAGAGTTCAAACATCTGGTTTGCAAAAGCTGCCGTCGACTGCGGATGGGACAATTTCTATTCGGCCTTTCAACGTGCTCGTCTCGACCAAGGGCTTACGCTTGCACAAGAGGGCGATTTATCAATGGGGACAACACGAGGGAGGCTTCCCTCGCTCAAAGGTAAATCTGCCGCCCTTGCCTATCCTGGCTTCGGTCAAGGCGATTTGCTCTTAACGCCAATGCATGTTGCAACACTCACAGCAACGATTGCAAACGATGGACTGATGCACATTCCCCACCTTGAAAAAGAAGCGCCCCTTCTTCAACCTGTGCGCGTATGGAAACCTTCAACCGCACAAAATGTGAAAGCATTGATGGCGGCTTCTGTAACGCAGGGCACCTCACGAAATATTTCCATCGAGGGTCTCTCCATTTGTGGTAAAACAGGTACTGCAGAGCGGGCGGGACAAACTTCCCATGCATGGTTCACCTGCTTCGCACCAAAGGAAAATCCACGCATCGTCATTACAGTCCTTGTTGAACATGGCGGTTATGGCGCCGTCTCTGCGCTTCCTATCGCGAAGGCACTTCTCCAACAAATCTTCCAAAAATATTAAGTCCCTCACAAAGATTGATGTATTCTCAAGAGTCGTCCCGTCCTCAAGCGGAAAATTTGCTTGCGAAACCAATCTCGGCTTTGTTATTATTTTAAGGATGTTTTTCCGCATGTTATGGAGGCCATTATGAAGAAGTTTTTAGCGCTCGTTTTAGTTATGGCGTATGCCTGCACATCGTCTCTTTTTGCGACGACGCCCGCAACCACAACAAACCCTCCCGCTGGGCGTACGCACATGAAGTGGTGGGCAACGCGCCTCAATGAAAAAGAAGCCCAGGCAAAGACGGCTCACGATACCGTTCTCATTGGCGACTCCATCACGCACAACTGGGATGTCGTTGCCCCTGAAGAACAAAAAACCTTCTTCAAAAACGCGCTCAACCTTGGGTTCAGTGGCGACCGTACGGAACATGTCCTATGGCGTATTCGTCGTATCGATTGGAATGTCGTTGCGCCGAAACGCATCATGCTGATGATTGGCACGAATAATACCGGTCATAACTTACAAGCGCCTGAAACCATCTACGCCGACATTAAAGTCCTCGTTGAAGAACTCAAAGCCAAATGCCCGCAAGCCGAAATCACCTTGCTAAAAATCTTCCCGCGTGGCAAACTCGACACCGACAAAAAGCGTCAAAACAACGATGCCGTTAATGCAATGCTTGATGCCTTAGCGGAAGAAGGTCGCGTCACCGTCCTCGACATCTCTCACCTCTACCTAGAAGCGGATGGCAAGACCTTAAAGATGAAGCTTCTCCCCGATGCACTCCATCCCAATCGCGAAGGACATCGTTTGTGGGGCGAAGCCGTAGCTCCCGACTTTATGGGCACAAAGTAAGCGATTCAAATTGAAAGCGTGTGATGATGAAAATTGAAATCTTACCCTCCTTACTTGCAGCAGACTTAGGGAACTTAAAGGACGGCATCTTGCGCGTCGCGGAATCTGGCGCTGATGCCTTGCATTTAGATATTATGGATGGTCACTTCGTGCCCAATCTCTCCTTTGCTCCCGATACGTCAGCGCTCTGTCGTAAGGTCTTACCCGCAGGCTTCCCGATCAACACGCACTTGATGATGACCAACCCTGATAAGTACGCCCTCACCTTCATTGAAAAGGGAAGTACAACCATTCAATATCATCTTGAAATGCGTGACCTTGTTGACATTCGTGCACTCGCAGAGGCTATCCATGCCAAGGGAATGCGTGTCGGCTTAGCGCTCAATCCCGACATGCCTGCGGAGGTCGCCCTTCCCTTCATCGATTACGCAGATGAAATCCTCTGCATGACCGTCTTCCCTGGCTATGGCGGACAAGCTTTCATTGAATCCGTCCTTCCTAAAATTACCCAACTGCGTAAAGCTGCACCAACCATCGACATCATGGTCGATGGCGGCGTTAACTTTGAAACCGCAGAACGCGCCGCGCGTGCAGGTGCAAATCAATTCGTAGCGGGATCCTTCCTCTTTAAGCAAACCGATATGAAAGCCGCCGTCACAGAACTCCGCCAACGCTGTGAACAAGCCTTTAGCGCTTGCATCATCTAAAGTTCCCCTCGTATGGCAATCCCTCGCGCAGCAAAAGAACTCGGACGAGCACCCGTAGGCTACATGCTCTTTCGTTACTCCATGCCAGCCATCATTGGCATGCTCGTAATGATTTTCTACAATGTCGTCGACCGTCTCTATGTGAGCCATGCCGTGGGAGAAGCAGGACTTGCGGGCTTCGCCTTGACCTTCCCGTTAAGCATGATTACGATTGCCTTCGGCACGCTCATCGGCATTGGCACCGCAACGCAAGTCTCCATTGCCATGGGGAAAGGTAAACGCGATGTTGCGCGCTGTTATCTTGGACAATCCGTTTGCATCTACCTCTTCTTCTCCCTCATCCTCTTCCCTGCCATCGCCCTCTTTCTCGAACCCATCCTCGCCGTAACAGGTGGCACGCCTGCAAGTATCCCCTATGCCGTAGACTACCTACAGATTTATCTCTGCGGAACGATTTTCCAATATGGAAGCTTTGGTATCAATGGCATCTTACGTGCAGAGGGTTCCCCAAAGACCGCGCTCTTTATGATGCTCCTTGGCGCTGTAATCAATCTCATTGCAGACCCCTTCTTCATCTTTGATGCTGTACCGCTTTACTTCTTTAAGGCACCGGGTCTCGGCTGGGGCATTCAAGGCGCTGCGGTCGCAACGGTGCTCGGTCAAGCTTGTGCTGCCATTTTCACCATTATTCACTTCCTGCGTCCCTCTGCAACGATTCGATTAAAGCTCGGCTACATTAAAGTTTACCGTCCACTTGTGTGGGGTGTGCTTGCCGTAGGTGTCGCGCCCTTTGCGTTGAACATCATGGGAAGCATTGTCAACATGCTCTACAATATTCTCTTCAAATACTGGGCTGCGACCGATGCCGAGGCAAACTTACAAATCGCCTCCATTGGTATTATTATGACCGTACAAATGGTTGTTGCAATGCCCGTCTTTGGCTTGGCGCAAGGCATGCAACCCATCGTCGGCTTCAACTATGGCGCCAAAAATTACAAACGCCTCCTTCACGCTTATACCCTCGCCAAATGGTATGCAGGCGCCTATGTCTTTATAATGGCGCTCTTAACCATTCTCTTCCGCCATACCATCATTGGACTCTTTTGCAACGAAACCACCTCTACGGACCTACTTGAATTCGGTCCTACCGCCTTACTTATCTTCTTCTGTGGCTTCTTCTTTGTCGGCTATGCAATTATTGTTGGACAATACTTCCAAAGCATCGGGCGCAGTGGCATCAGTATTATTATGTCGCTTTCGCGTCAATGCACCATTCTCATTCCCCTCATGATTATTATGCCCCTCTTTTTTGGCAGTATTGGCATTTGGTGGGCGGTTCCAATTTCAGACATTCTCTCCATTCTCATTGCGCTATGGTTTGACATACGCGAACATCGTCGCATCCACACCCTTATGGCCTCCTAAAAAGGCCTTTTTCCTATACTTCTAAATTCTTTACTTGCGTCTTTTCAAAAAGAGGCGTATAATAGGATACGATTGCTTTTTACATTATTGAAAGGAATAGAACAATGGATTTATTAAAACAAATTAGCCTTCGTGCAAAGGGCTCGGGTCGTACAATTGTCCTTCCAGAAGGTCAAGATCCGCGTGTCATTAAAGCCGCCAATCTCGCCGTTCAAGAAAGCGTCGCAAAGATTATTGTGCTCGGCACACCGGAAGAAATCTCTTTCTCCGAAAATGCCGCCGGCATGAAACTCGCCGAAGCCGTCAAAGTCATCGACTACACCAAGGATGCCCTCCTCGAAACCTTGGCAGAAGCTTTCTACGAAAAGCGTAAAGCTAAAGGTATGACCCTTGAAGAAGCCCGCCAGGCTCTCCTTGACAAGCGCATCTTCTTCGGCGCAATGATGCTCGACATCAATCTCGCCGATGGTCTTGTCGCAGGCTCAATCGCCTCCACAGGCGATATGCTCCGTGCAGCGTTCCAATGCGTGGGTACCGCACCTGGCATCAAGCTCGCCTCGTCAACCTTCCTCATGGGGTTGCGTGAACCCACCGCGGCGGGCGACGAAGTCATCTGCTTCGCCGACTGCGCCGTCAACCCCTGCCCCACCGCAGAACAAATGGTCGATATCGCACTCGCCACCGCACGCACCTATCGTTCGCTCATCGGCAAACAACCCAAGGTCGCCTTCCTCTCCTTCTCCTCAAAGGGTTCCGCTAAACACGAACTCGTTGACAAGGTCGCCAAGGCTGCAGAAATGACCCGTGCAAAATTCGAAGAACTCCACTTTGACGCTATCGTTGATGGCGAAATCCAAGCCGACGCCGCCATCATCCCCGCAATCGCCGTTCAGAAAAATCCCGGCGGCGCAATCAAGGGCGATGCAAACGTCCTCATCTTCCCCGACCTCCAGTCCGGAAACATCTGCTACAAACTCGTTCAGCGCTTAGGTGGAGCAACCGCCTTCGGCCCCGTTGTTCAAGGTGTCGCAAAACCCATCAACGATCTCTCCCGCGGATGCTCGGCAGAGGATATCTACGCAAATATTTGCCTCACCGTTGGTCAAACCCTCTAAAAACATCTATGACAGAACATTTCGCACGTATCTCACTCAACTGTGTACCCAATGTTGGAGCAGCCAAAGTTCGCTCGCTCATTAACGCCTTTGGTTCGCTTGTCGCCGCAGCCAAAGCAACCCCTATTGAGATTACACAAACCTGCGATGGCATTGGTATTGAACTCGCCAATGCCATCCTAGAAGCGCTCAACTCAACCCGTGGTCAACTTGAAGTCGCCAAAGCATCAACCTGCGGCGTCACCATCCTCACCGAACTCAGCGAGCATTGGCCCAAAACCTTTGAAGACCTCGACTCCCCACCCCTCTGTCTCTACTGCGCAGGTAACACAGCCATCCTCAATGACCCCCAAATTGCCATCATTGGCACACGTGCAGACTCCCTTTACGGCAAAAGCCATGCCAAAACCTTTGCACACTACCTCGCCAATGTCGGCTACCACATCACCAGCGGTCTCGCCGTTGGGATTGATACCGCCGCACATAAAGGCGCCCTCGTCGCAGATGACACCTCCGCAGGTAAAGCCATTGCTGTTGTAGGCTCAGGCCTCGATGTCCTCTATCCACAAGAAAATCGCCCCCTCGCACGAGAAATCGTGAAACTCGGCGGCGTTGTCATCAGTGAATATCCCTTCGGCCGACACGCAGACCCCAAAACCTTCCCCCAACGCAACCGACTGATTGCAGCCCTCTCCGACGCCATCCTTGTTATCGAAACCGCACGCACCGGCGGCACCCTCATCACGGTTGAACATGCCAAACGCCTCAAGCGCCCCATCTTCACCATCCCTGGACGCATCGAATGGACCAGCTTCCAAGGCAACCACAAACTCGCCCACGACAACATCGCAACCCTCGTTGTACATCCCGAGCAAATCATCTCCGCCATCGCTGGAGATATCCCCCTCGAAGACGAAGAAATTGTCTTTGAAATCCTCCCCGAAGTACAACTCACCAAGAAAAAATCCCCCACCACAACCCGTCCCCTCGGACTCACCCCAGATGAAATCAAAGTCTGGGACGCGACCGACTTCGACGGCGTCACCCTCGACACCATCTGCGAACGCACCGGGATTCTCATCAACCAAGTCCTCGCAATCACAACACATCTACAAATGCGCAAAAAACTCCGCACTCTCCCCGGCGGACTCATCGCACGCAACCCAAACTAACAGTAAATGCAAGCCCCTCGCTCACAACAACAGATGTGTCCACCCACACATCTGTTTTTTATCCCCACACAATCCCCTAAAACAATCCCATCACACAACAACCACCGCTGTTTGCAAAGGCACCATAAATGCCGACGTACACGCCCATTTGCACCTCCGCAGTCAACCAAACCGGCACAAATTGACGGCTCAACCGTGGCCTTAGCTCGAATATGAGGTGCGTTAGCACTGCGAAATCAATTCCTCATTCTTCCTTCCGCATTCCTCATTCGAGCGCAGCGAGGTAGTGTGCGGTTCTAGCGTTTAAGGTGTGAGAGCGGTTTTTCGTGCGCTTGGGGTTAATCCTCACACGCAGGATGCCATTGGCTAGTGTGAGGAGACCATGTTGCGTGTGTGAGTGACGATTCCAAAAGAAGTGGCTCAAGGAAACAATGTAAATGTTGAATTGCTGCTTCAAGTGTATCGGGGAATGTTTGAGGAGCGACTTTTTTCAAAAAAGCCTTCCATTGTGCAATTTTACCTCTATCATTGTAGAAAACGGGTTGAAGCCCTATAGGGAATGTTTGAGGAAGCGGAATTTGACGCCGAGTAAAGGTGCGATGAAGCGCAACGCGAAGGGTGTCAAGATTAAACGAAAAATGTTTTGAAAGCGTCCATAAATCAAAATAATCTTTGAGGCGACTATTCGCCATGCCAAGGAGAATAATAGCGCTCAACTTTTCTGCCACAACGGAATAATATGGATAGATATGAAGCAAAGGAGGTGTGCCCCCTAAAAGTGTAGGATAGGAAGCACGTTCTGGAGATGGATAAATGCTGTCTCCAAAGCCGAGATCAAATTGTAAAAGGATGCGGGCCTGTTCAAGTGTCGCAACAAATTTAACTCGCACGCCTGTATAATTATCATGTTTTTTGATATCTAAAAGTTCGAGCGTCTCCATTTTAAAGACAACGCCATCGTCTTCTTCTACCGGCATAGATGCAATGGCTTTAAATGCGGCTGCGATTTCTTCATGCGAAAGCGCTAGACGAGCTTCCAAATCGGTATCTTGTGTAACTCGAAACATCGGCCCCAACCAAATCGCAAAAAGCGATGCACCTTTGAGAATAAACTTTGTCGCGAATGGAGAAATTCCAATCCGATAATAAAAGCGCTCAAAGGCATAGCGTTGATAGAGATAATCCGCATTTCGCCCACTTTTTTGAGCAAGCGTTTTGAGGCGTTGCCGAACGGAATGTGCAACATTGGCGACTTTTGTTTTCATACGTAAAGACCTTCTAGATAAGGACGCGCCACTCGCGCCACTCGACAAACCGTCAGCGCCTCCCACAGGTGATCTTGCTGTAGGAGATGTTTTTCTTTCGCCTCTTTCAGCGCTGCAATCGCAACATTCAGACCAATCTCATGACGAAATTTAAAACAATCGGCAATCGTCTTCTCTACAGAGTAAACCTGTATCCGCCCATCTCGCGTGTCAACAGATGTAATCCCAAACGCATACGATGCTGGAGAAAAATGATAGACATTAAGCGGGAGTTCATGCTTCGGAATGCGTGACCCTTTTAGAATTGCAAGATCAAGCCGATGTGGATTTTCAAGCGTGAGCCCATGAAATTTGAGCGCAGAGGAAAGACACACCACACCTCGAGGAACCACTTTTGTAGCCTCCACATAAGAGATATGTTCCGATGAAGCATACGCAGGACATGAATAAACCCCATGCCCAATACGATCAATCATCCCCTCCGCACAAAGCCTTGAAAAATAGACACTTCCAACGCCTTCATCTTCAACATCCTGAACAGAGAGGATGCCATGCTTTTGAAATAGATGTTCAAGATATTCCCGTTTTGTCATATCGCCCCCTTGTTCTTAAACGTCTATCATTATATCATATCGATAGACATCTAGCAACACCTTTCTTCGCATCTTTTACCCTCTCCGCATCAGCAAGGCTATTCTTGTGTATTATTAGCACTCCATCGCTGCGAGGCTTTTTGTTTAATGAGGAATTGGCTCGCTTCGCTCGGGGATTAAAACGCTAGGCTCGCGAGGGGTTTGCTGATATTTCCGTTCGCTAGGGGCTTCGCCCACGGAAATACAGCAAACCTTGGGTGCGGCTCGCTTCGCTCGGGGTTAACGCCGATCTCGCCAAAGGGTCATCGCGTACCGCGACAACCCTAAAGGATTGTTAAACACGTGCGAAAGAGAGGCGGAGGATTGTACGACTGCGTGCATCGAGGTCTCCCGCATCCCTCGACGACTCCGCAGTTGCACAATCCTTTCCCATAATTCATAGACGCTCAATCGCCGCTGGGGCTCTTTAACGCCAACGGCGTTCTATCAATCCATGAGAATAGTCTTGCAGATGCGGAGTCGTTGAGGGATGCGGGAGACCTCATACGCAC
>JAUNQZ010000032.1 GCA_030535915.1 bacterium | reverse complement strand
GGCCTTTTAAACCGATTTTTGGTCCAGTAATCTTTCGTGCGACAGGCTCCTAGGACCGCGAGGAGATGAAAGCGTTTGTTGTGGGAGAGGGTACGCAGTTGGGGGTGTTTTTGGGGTGAAAGGGGCGGGGGTTGGTAGGTGGGGAGGGCGATGAATTCAAGGTTTTGAGAAAAGTTTTGGGTTTTCGATTTTAATTGCTTGATTTTTTTTGGGTTGAGGCGTATACTATCTTCATATTATATCATATAGGCCTTTCGAGAAGGAGCTCTAATGGAAGAGCGGATGCAAGCATTTTTAAACTACATCGATCACCACGTGATGCATCATGGCGGGTCTCTAGACGCCCTCACGCATAAGAATTGGTTGTCGACGTTAGGTCACGATATTCTGACGATTTTTCATTTTGACGTTACGATGTTGGTGTTGATCGTTTTGATTGCCCTGCTCGTGGTTCTTTTTGGTCGGAAGAAGATTGGTGTTTCGCCTCGTGGATTTGGGGTGCTCTTGGAGAAATATGTGCTCTTTATTCGGGATGAGATTGTTTATCCGAATTTTGGGGGTGCGGAGCATGGGCGTGGATTTGTGCCGTTTTTCTGTACGGTTTTCTTCTTTATTTTTACGGCGAATTTTTTGGGTTTGATTCCGTTGTTTACGACGGCGACGGGGAATATTAGTGTGACGGCTGGGTTGTCGTTGATTTTCTTTGGGGTGTCGTTGTATGCGGTGTTTCGTAAGGGGCTTGGGAATGCGTTTCACGCGATGGTGCCGGGGGGCTTGCCGGTGCCGATGCGTCCGATGATGTTTGTGATGGAGTGGGTGTCACTTTTTGCGCGTACGTTTGCATTGGCGGTGCGTCTTTTTGCGAATATGTTGGGTGGGCATGTGGTGCTTTACTCGATGATTAGTTTGTCGGCGATTTTGGGTGTTGCGGCGACGCCGTCGTTGGCGGTGGCGATTGGGCTTTATTTGTTTGAAGCGTTTGTGGCGTGTTTGCAGGCGTATGTTTTTACGGTGCTTTCGGCTATTTTTATTGGGATGATGGTTCATCCTCAACATTGATTGAATGATGCTTAACGCATTGAAAGGAAAAGAAAAGATGAATGTAATTGGTGCAGGTATTGCGGTTATTGGTGCGAGCGTTGGTATTGCTATTTTGGCTCAGGCGGCGTTGAATGGTATGGCGCGTCAGCCGGAAGTCGCTTCGAAGTTGCAGACGGCGATGATTATCGCGGGTGCGCTTATTGAAGGTGTTGCACTTTTCGCTATCGTTGTGGCATTGCTCAGCAAGTAAGTTGTTGTTGGTGACCAATGGAAATGAGTTCTCCAGAGCAGCTTGTGGTTGCTTCCGCTGAAAGTGTGGCGGAGGTGGCGCCGGCTGCTGAGATTACGACGCAGACCGAACAGCCGACGCATGATGCTGAGCATCATTCGGAGGCGCCGAGTGTGATGTCGTTTGATGGGACCATGGTGATGTATACCTGGATTGCCTTCCTCGTGGCGGCAATCATTTTGGGTAAAGCCTTGTGGAAACCCATCCTCAAGTTCATTGAGGCTCGTGAATCTGAAATTAGCCAATCTATGGAAAATGCGCGTATGGCGCGTAAGGCTGCGGCGGATGCAGATATTCGTGCGGCGGAGACCATAGCGGCGGCAGAGAAGGAAGCTCGCATTCTTGCGGATGCGCGTCTCTCCGATACGCGTGCACAGGTGGCACAGATCGAGGCGGATGCGCGTCAGGCGATTGTGGAGCGCCGTGCTGCGGCTGAGGTTGCTTTGGCTGAGGAACGAGAAACGGTCCTTCGTGAACTCTCTGGGCAAGCTGGTGCAGAGATTGCACGCGCCCTTGAAAAGGTGCTTCCTGGCTTGCTCGATGAGCAACAACGCAAAGTTTATCAGGATCGCATTGCTGCGGAGATTGATCTCCATTAATACAGCAGAGGAAATGAGCGATGTATAATGAAGAGGAATTGGCACGCCCTTATGCTCGTGCGTTAGCACAGTCTGCAGCTGCGTTGCAGTTGTCGGAGCGTGTGCGTGGTGACATTGAGGCGCTTGAAGCGCAGTGGGAGGGCTCTCCTGAGTTGCGCGAGTGGTGTCAGTGTTATCACAGTTGGCCGAAGGAGCAGCATACGGCGTGGGTGCAGGCATTGTGGGGGGAGACCTTCTCGCATCCTGTGCGTGTGGCTTTAGCGTCCATGTCGGAGCAAAATTTGCTGGGTGCGATTCCTCATCTTATTCGTGTGTTTCGGCGGTTTATGGATGTTGTTGAAGGGCGAATGACGGTTCACTTTGTCTTTGCTCAGCAACCTTCGCCGGAAACAGTAGCGCTCCTTCGCCAGAAGGCGATAAAGGCCTATGGCGCTGAAACGGAGATTAAACTTTCGGTGGAGCCCGCATTGGGTGCGGGACTTGTTGTTCGAGCTGGACATACACAGATTGACGGATCGCTCGCGGGGCGCTTGCATCGTTTGAAGCAGACCTTTGCGAAGAAGTAAGGAATAGTTTTTATGAAGTCTCAATTAAAGCCCGATGAACTCTCCGCGCTTTTGCGTCAGCGTATGGAGTCTGGGGACCATGCGATTGAACGCACCGAGTTTGGTACGGTGCTCAGTGTGGGTGACGGTATTGCGCGTGTGGATGGTTTGACCCATGTGATGTATAATGAATTGGTTGAAACCGATGATGGCACGGCTGGTCTTGCGTTGAACCTTGAAGAAGATGTCGTT
Source organism: bacterium (assembly GCA_030535915.1). GTDB lineage: Bacteria > Verrucomicrobiota > Kiritimatiellia > RFP12 > DVOR01 > Spyradenecus. The sequence continues at coordinate 12,597 of JAUNQZ010000032.1, read as the reverse complement.
GGTGTGGCGGTTTTGGATAGCGACATCAATGTGCGTGAAGGGGATCGTTTCCACCGTACGGGTCGCGTGGTTTCGGTGCCGGCGGGTCCTGGTTTAACTGGTCGCGTGGTGGATGCATTGGGTCGTCCGCTCGATGGCAAGGGTGAAATCAAGGCCGATGCACAGATGCCGGTTGAAGCGCCTGCTGCATCGATTATTGAGCGTCGTAATGTGGATACGCCAATGCAGACGGGTATCGTTGCTATCGATGCCTTGACGCCGATTGGTCGTGGTCAGCGTGAATTGATCATTGGTGACCGTAAGACGGGTAAAACCACGATTGCGATTGATGCGATTTTGAACCAAAAGGGTGGGGATGTTCATTGCTTTTATGTGGCGGTCGGCCAGAAGATGTCGACGGTTGCGAACCTTTACAAGCAGCTTGAGGCAGCAGGTGCAATGGCGTATACCACGATTATTCTCGCGGGTGCATCTGAACCGGCACCGTTGCAATATCTTGCTCCTTACTCGGGATGTGCAATGGCGGAATATTGGATGAACCGTGGGGGGCATGCCCTTGTGATTTATGATGATTTGACGAAGCACGCACAGGCGTATCGTCAGATGTCCTTGCTCTTGCGTCGTCCGCCGGGTCGTGAAGCTTTCCCGGGCGATGTCTTTTATCTCCACAGTCGTCTTTTGGAACGTGCTGCTCAGCTCTCGGATGAAAAGGGTGGCGGTAGCATGACGGCGTTGCCGATTGTTGAAACGCAGGCGAATGATATTTCTGCTTACATTCCGACGAATGTGATTTCGATTACCGATGGTCAGATCTTCCTTGAGGCGGGTCTTTTCCACGAAGGTCAGCGTCCGGCGATTAACCCGGGTATTTCGGTTTCGCGTGTCGGTGGTGATGCTCAGCTGAAGGCGATGAAGAAGGTTGCTGGTCCGCTCCGTGTGTTGCTTGCACAGTATCGTGAATTGGAAGCCTTTACTTCGTTCTCCTCGGATCTTGATGCTGCTACGCTTGAACAGCTTGCGGTGGGTCGTGCATTGATGCATTCGATTCGTCAGAAGCCGGGTCGTCCAATGTCGGTGGCGGAACAGGTGGCACTCCTTTATGCAGGTACGAATAAGTGGTTGATTGGCATTCCGCCGAATCGTTTGCCGGAAGCCTTTGTGGCACTGACAACCGCGCTTCAAGCTTCGCAGACGGGAGATGCGTATGTGAAGCGCTTTGCGGCATCGCCGGTGTTGGATGATGAATTGAAGGCGCTCCTTGAGACCTTGATGAAGGAAGTCTTTGCGGGTTATCAATCTGCTGGTAGAAAGTAAGCGAAGGTATGCCGAGTTTACGCGAATTTAATGATCGTCTCGCTTCGATGGCCGGCATGCGCCGTGTCACGGGGACGATGAAGCTCGTTGCAGGGTCGCACTTGCATCGTGCACAAAATGAACTCTCGCGTCCCGAGGGTTTCACGCGCTCGCTCGCCGCATTGACAGGGCTCATTCAGCAACCGAAGTTTAAGCAGAGTCGCTATCTTACACCACCGCCTGAGAAAGGTTCTAAAATCTTGCTCGTGGTGATGAGTGCGGATCGTGGTCTTTGCGGTGGATTTAATAGTGCTGTGGTGCGTGCGGTGCGTGAATTTCATATGACGCAAAAAGAACGCGAACCTGCGAAGATTGATCTCTTCTATGTGGGTCAAAAGGCTTATAATGCGTTGAAGAATGAATATCCGAATGCTTTTCGTGTGCAACCCTCTGCAGGGCAACCACGCGTGGAGGATTCTGATCGCGTGGCGAAAACCGTTATGCGCGCCTTTCATTGGAAGATGTATGATGAAGTGTGGTTGATCTCGAACCACTTCATTAACTCTATGACGAATGAATGCCGTACGGAGCGTCTCTTGCCAGATGCTCGCCCGCCGGTGCCGAAGGTTAAGGGCGAGCCGTTGCCGTTGCCGCGAATCATTGAACCTAATGATGAATTTCTCCTTGAGAATATCGTTTATATGTGGATTCAACTCTCGCTTTATTATGCAATGCTTCATTCGGTGACGGGTGAACTTGCGGCACGCGTGATGGCAATGGAAAACTCCACGATGAATCTCAATACGATGGAAAAGGATCTCCGTACATGGCGTAACCGTGCGCGTCAAGCCGCGATTACCAATGAACTCTCTGAAATTGTTTCCGGTGCAGAGGCCTTGAAGTAAGGCTCGCACGAAAGGATGTAAACATGGCAAAGCTTGAAACTGAAAATATTGGACGCGTTATCCAAGTCCTCGGGGCTGTGGTCGATGTGGAATTTTCCTCGGGTATTCGCCCGCGTCTCCAGACCGCCTTGCGTACCACCAACCCCTTGCTTGATGATCGCCCTTATAACTTGGTGCTTGAAGTTGCTCAGCATCTCGGTGACTGTCGCGTGCGTGCAATTGCAATGGGTTCGACCATTGGTCTTGTGCGTGGAGCGGAGGTGAAGGATCTCGGTCGCCCGATGTCTATGCCGGTGGGTAAAGGCACGCTCGGTCGTGTGATGAACCTTTTAGGTGAAGGGATCGATGGGCATGGTGAGATCGCTTGTGAAAAGCGTGACCCGATTCACCGTGAACCGCCCGCCTTTACGGAACAGAATCCTGATGCTGAAATCCTCGTCACGGGTATTAAAGTGATTGACTTGCTCACGCCATATCGTCGTGGTGGTAAGATTGGTCTTTTCGGTGGTGCAGGTGTCGGTAAGACGGTGTTAATCCAAGAGCTCATTCACAACATTGCAATGGGGCATGGTGGTTACTCGGTCTTCGCCGGTGTTGGTGAGCGTACGCGTGAAGGTACTTCGCTTTACCAAGAAATGGCGGATGCGGGTGTTTTGGATAAGACTGCAATGGTCTTTGGCCAAATGAATGAACCCCCAGGTGCGCGTTCGCGTATTGCGCTCTCGGCTTTGACAGTTGCAGAACACTTCCGTGATGAGATGAATCAGGATGTGTTGCTCTTCATCGACAATATCTTCCGCTTTACACAGGCGGGTTCTGAAGTGTCGGCATTGCTCGGTCGTATTCCCTCTGCTGCAGGTTATCAGCCCTCGTTGGCAACAGAAATGGGTGAATTGCAGGAACGCATCACTTCCACGAAGTCGGGCTCAATTACCTCTGTGCAGGCGGTTTATGTGCCGGCAGACGACTATACCGACCCTGCACCGGCAACGACTTTCGCACACTTGGATGCTACAACGGAACTCTCTCGTGCAATCGTGGAAAAGGGTATTTATCCGGCTGTGGATCCGTTGACCTCTTCCTCCTCGATGCTTGATCCGGCGATTGTGGGTGAAGAACACATGCGTGTCGCTAATGGTGTGCAGCAGTTGCTTCAGCGTGCAAAGGAACTCAAGGATATTATTGCCATCCTCGGTATGGATGAACTCAGCGAAAGTGATAAGATGACTGTGGCGCGTGCTCGTAAGGTCGAGCGTTTGCTTTCGCAGCCTTTCTATGTGGCAGAGAAGTTCTCTGGCATCCCGGGGCAGTTTGTTAAGCTCGAGGATACGATTCGATCCTTCGCAGAAGTGCTCGATGGTAAGTGCGATGACATCCCTGAAGGTGCCTTCTATATGGCGGGCTCGATTGATGACGTTCGCGAAAAAGCCAAGACGATGGCTAAGTAAAAGGCAGAATTATGGAACGCCCCTTTCACTTTCAAATCGAAACACCCTCAGGAATCTTCATTGAAGGCGATGATATCACCGCTGTGATTGTGACGACGCCTGTGGGTCAACTTGAAGTGCTCGCGATGCACGAACCCATCGTGGCGGCGTGTTCTCCAGGCCTTGTTAAAATTCGACAAGGGGAGGAATGGATGACCTTTCGCACCTCGCGAGCGATCCTTCTCTCCGATGGTAAAGATGTTAAACTCATTACCTCCTTGGCGCGTCTCGCCATTTAATGCAAAGGCCGTGTTTCAAACGCGGCCTTTTCTTTTTTTCGATGTTGTTTTTAGGGACACTCTTTTTGGTGTAGGGAAAGGTGGTTGTTGTTGGTTGCTCACGGTTATAAAAGCGTGGCGGGAGATGAAATAAAAATTGAAATAAGAATCTTTTTTTGTTATACTAGAAAGCGGTTCTATAGTAGTTTATAGTTTATACTGATTGGAGTCTTTTACATGTTTGACCGCGACACCCTTGTCACGCGACTGTCCAAGCTTAAAGAAGGTTTGGATGAGATGCGCGGTTATCTCAAAATGGATGAACGCAAAGAACGTTTGGCTGCGGCAGAAGCGCGTCAGGCGGAGGCTGGCTTTTGGGATAATCCCGAAGCGGCGCGAAGCGTCATCGCTGAAGCCAATGCTGAAAAGGTTTTTGTTTATCCCTTTGATGAGCTTGCAGCAACGGTTGAGGAAGCCGAAATGGCACTTGAAATGACCGATGCAGAAGCACCTGGCGAAGAACAAGATATGATGGCTGCAGAAATGGAAGCCAGCCTGGATAAGGCAGAGAAGATTCAAGACAAGTTGCGTTTGCAGTCGTTGTTGTGTGGTAAGTTGGATGCATGTAATGCGATTTTGACGCTTCACTCGGGTGCGGGTGGTACAGAAGCATGTGACTGGGCCTCGATGCTCTATCGTATGTATCAAATGTATTCGGATGATGCTGGATTTGACTTTGAAGTGCTCGACTATCAAGCGGGTGATGAAGCGGGTATCAAGAGTGTGATGTTTATCGTCAAGGGCCCCTATGCGTATGGGTATCTTAAGGCTGAGCGTGGGGTGCACCGTCTCGTGCGTATCTCGCCTTTTGATGCGGCGAAGCGTCGTCACACTTCCTTTGTCTCGCTTGATGTGGTGGCTGAAATTTCGGATGATGTCGATGTGGAAATCAAGGAAGAAGATCTCCGCATTGATACTTACCGTGCAGGTGGCGCGGGTGGACAAAAGGTCAATAAAACCGACTCGGCTGTTCGCTTGACGCATATCCCGACAGGTATCGTTGTAGCCTGTCAGGTGGAGCGCTCCCAGCACCAAAACAAAGCGCGTGCAATGCAAGTCTTGAAGGCGAAGTTGTACGAACTCGAAATGGATAAGAAGCGTAAGGAAATGGAACGCTTTTATGGTGACAAGGGTGAAATCGCCTGGGGTAGCCAGATCCGTTCCTATGTGTTCCAGCCGTATACGATGGTGAAAGACCATCGTACTGGTTATGAAAACGCCAATGTCCAAGGAATGATGGATGGTAAGTATGTCCAAGGTTTCGTCGAGGCCTACTTGAAGCAACGCGCGCAAGAGGATCGACAGTAGTCTAACCCTTTTTGTTAATTCTTAATTCGGAGGAATACAATGACATTAGCAGAAGCTAAAACCGTACTCGAAGCCAATGGCCAAGGCCATGTATTGAAATTCTGGGAGACCCTTACGAGTGTTGACCAAGAAGCGCTTCTCGCGCAAATCGCGACATTGGACTTCGCCGCTATCAAGCGTATGCAGACGATGTTGCAAGAAGCGGGCACACCCGCTGCTGCTGCAAGCGCATTTGAACCCGCCCCTGTGGAAGTACCGGAAGGTTCGACCCTTGAGGCTTGTGTTGCTAAAGGTGAAGAACTCCTCCGTGCAGGTAAAGTGGGTGTTTTGCTCGTTGCTGGCGGTCAGGGGTCGCGTTTGGGTTATGAAGGTCCTAAGGGTGCTTATCCCATTGGTCCGATTACCGATCGTTCGCTCTTCTGGTTCCACACCCGTAAGTTGGTGGGTCTCAACAAGACCTATAACACCCGTGTGCCGTTCTATATCATGACCTCGGATACAAATGATGCTGCAACCCGTGCTCACTTTGAAGAAAATGATTACTTCGGCATGCCGCGTGAAGATGTCTATTTCTTCGTTCAAGGCATGTGGCCTGCATTGACCCCGGAAGGTAAGATTATTCTCGATGCACCTGGTCACATCTTCATGAGCCCTGATGGTCATGGTGGTACCCTTGCTGCATTGGAACGCTCTGGCGCCCTCGCTGATATGGCGAAGCGTGGCATTGAGCAGGTTTTCTTCTTCCAAGTGGATAACCCGATGGTAGAAATCGCTGATCCTGCCTTTGTTGGCATTCATGCAGCAAAGAATGCGGATATGTCGCTTAAGGTTTGCAAGAAGCGTGATGCGCATGAAGGTATGGGTGTCGTTGTTGTTCGTGATGGTCATTATGCCATGGTTGAATATTCTGAACTTTCGGATGAACAGATGGAACGCACCAATCCGGATGGTTCGTTGTGGTTGGCGTATGGCTCGCCTGCTATTCATATGTTCTCCTATGCCTTCTTGAAGGCGGAAGCAGAACGCGACATGCCGCTCCACCTCGCGCATAAGAAAATCGCGATGGTTGACGAAACGGGTGCGATTGTGAAGGCAGATAAGCCCAATGGTTATAAGTTCGAAAAGTTCATCTTTGATGTGATTCCCAACGCAAAGACATTGGTGAACTTGGCCTTTGATCGCACGCAGGAGTTCTCTCCTGTGAAGAATGCCGAAGGTAATGACTCTCCCGCAACGACGAAGCGTGATCTCCAGGCAAAGTGGCGTGGTTGGATGGATGTTGCTGGTATCGCAGCTCCTGAAGGTATGGCCGTTGAAATTGACCCGGCTTATGCTCTTAACGCCGCACAGCTCAAGGCAAAGGGGCTTCAAATCGGTTAATTCCGACGCGAAAGTCTTTATAAAAACAATCGCATGGCGAATGGCTGTGCGATTGTTTTTTCTTTTCAATGCGTGTCTAAATGCTTGAAAGCTTGTATTCATAGGCCTTGCGTCCATTGAAGAGGAAAAAACTTTTCCATTGAGAATGGAAATCAATGACAAAGCCATTTTCTTTTGATATAATAGTACGCAGTCTTAACCCACGATTAAGGAGTGTTTTATGGCTTGGTTTACAAAGGCGCCTGATGCGCCATTGCGCGTTCCTACCGAAGCGCTTTGGAATGTTTGTAAGAAGTGCGGCAGCTATACGCCGAAAGAAGAATATGTTGCAAATCTTAAGGTTTGCCCGAATTGCAATTGTCATGGTCGTCTCACTGCTCGTGAGCGTATCGATTTGATTGCAGATAAGGGTTCCTTTGAAGAAATCGCAAGTGATGTTATTGCACATGACTTCCTTGAATTCAGCGATGCTTCGGGTGCTTATGCAGGTAAGGTTAAAGCTACACGCGAAAAGACAAAGATCGGTGAATCTATCGTTGTTGGTAAAGCCAAGATTGAGAAGATTCCCGTTGTTCTCGGCGCAATGGATTTCGGCTTCATGGGTGGCTCGCTTGGTTCGGGTACCGGTGAACGCATTCTCCAAGCTGCAGAAGCAGCACGCAAGCTTAAGTGCCCGCTCATCCTCTGTACCGCTTCGGGTGGCGCTCGTATGCAGGAAGGTATTGTTTCCTTAATGCAGATGGCCAAGACCTGTGCGGCGATTCAGCGTCTTCGTGACGAAGGTCTCCTCTACATCTCCGTGATGACCGATCCCACTACTGGTGGCGTTTCCGCGTCCTACGCGATGGTGGGCGACCTCAACATTGCTGAACCCAAGACCCTTATTGGTTTTGCTGGTCGTCGTGTGATTGAAACCACCATTAAGCAAAAGCTTCCGCCGGAATTCCAGACCTCGGAATATCTCTTGGAACATGGCTTCTTGGATAAGATTGTCGAACGCAAGAACCTCAAGGCCTTCCTTGCTAAGACCATCCGTACCCTCACCGCTGCAAAGTAAAGGAGCATTCACTATGGCAACGAAAAAAGTCACTAAGGCAAAGAAAGCTGCTCCTAAGAAAGCTCCCGCTAAGAAGGCAGCTGTGAAGAAAGCCCCCGCAAAGAAAGCCGCTCCTGTTCCTGCAGCACCTGCTGCTGATGGTTCGCCGGCTCCCGAATTGACCAACCCCACATGGGAAACTGTGAAGATCGCTCGTCACCCTGATCGTCCGCTCTTCATCGACTATCTCACCACATGGGATCCTGAACACATTGAACTTCATGGTGATCGCCTTGTCGCTGATGACCCTGCTATGTATGCAGGTCTCGCAACCATTGATGGTGAACGCGTTGTAATCGTGGGTCATCGTAAGGGTCGCACAACAGAAGAAAAGATTGCCAACCGTTTCGGCATGGCCAACCCTGATGGCTATCGTAAGGCGATGCGCATCATGCGTATTGCTGAAAAGTTCAACCTTCCGATTGTTGCTCTCGTTGATACATCGGGTGCATTCCCGGGTCTCGATGCAGAAGCTCGCGGTCAAGCTGAAGCTATCGCTAAGAATCTCGCTGATATGTCCGTGCTCAAGACACAAATCGTTGTTGTTGTGACCGGAGAAGGCGGTTCGGGTGGTGCACTTGGTATCGCTGTTGGCGATCGTATTCTCATGCTTGAACATGCGATTTATTCGGTCATCAGCCCTGAAGGTTGTGCATCGATTCTTTGGCGTGATGGTAAGATGGCTCCTGTTGCTGCAGAAGCTCTCAAGGTCACCTCTGGTAACCTCAAGAAACTCGGCATCATCGATGATATCATTCCTGAACCCAAGGGTGGAGCTCACACCGATCCGAAGAAGACCATTGAAACCGTGAAGAAGGCTGTTCTTGCAGCGATTAAAGAACTCAAGAAGGTCCCCGTTGAAAAGCTTGTTGAACAGCGCTATGCGAAGTTCGCTGCAATGGGTCGCCACTAAGTTTACTTATGGGTTTTAAACCGAGAGGCTTGCACGTAGATGCGAGCCTCTTTTTTTGTATTTTTATTCTTTTGAAAGGGGTTTTAAATTTCATTTAAAGAGCGGTTTTCCATTGCTCTTTGAGTGAAAATATGATATAATTTTGTTTTTATTTTTATGACGATTATTGGGTCGTAATTAAGGAAGCAAAAAATGAGCAAAATTAGCTCCGAAGAGATGCGTTTGGTCGCGAACACGATTCGTTGCCTTGCAGCAGATGAAGTTCAAGCCGCAAATTCGGGTCACCCCGGTGTTGCGATGGGCCTTGCAGATGTGGCCTCTGTTCTTTGGTTAAAGTATTTGAATGTATGTGGTGCCGATGCCCGTTGGGCTAATCGTGATCGTTTTGTTCTTTCTGGTGGCCATGGTTCTTCTTTGCTTTATGCTCTCTTGCATCTTTCGGGTTATCCTACAACGATGGATGATTTGAAGGCGTTTCGTCAGTTAGGAAGTAAGACGCCTGGTCATCCAGAGTATGGGATGGTTGAAGGTGTTGAAACCACAACGGGTCCGTTAGGTCAAGGTCTTGCCAATGCCGTGGGCATGGCGATAGCTGAAAAGATGCTCGCCGTACGTTTTAACACTTCTGAAACCACGCTCGTGGATCATCGTACATGGGTGACCTGTGGTGATGGTGATATTGAGGAAGGCATCTCCCATGAAGCTTGTTCGCTCGCAGGTGCATTGGGCTTGAATAAGTTAATCGCGATTTATGACTCCAATCGTATTTCAATTGAGGGTGATGTTAACATTACCATGATTGATGACACCAAGAAGCGTTTTGAAAGCTACGGCTGGAAGGTGCTCTCTTGCGATGGTCATGATGCTGAAGATATTGAAAAAGCACTTAAGAAGGCAACGAAGTCTACCGATAAGCCGGTTTTGGTGATTGCTCATACCATCATCGGCTGGGGTTCGCCGAACAAGGCCAATACTGCAAGTTGCCATGGCGCGCCGCTTGGAGCAGATGAGGTCCGCCTCGTGAAGCAAGCGCTTGGTTTTAATCCCGATGAATCGTTTGTTGTGCCTGAACGTGTTCGTGAAATCTTCAATGAGCGCAATGCCAAGATGAAGCGTCTTGCCAACAAGTGGAAGCGCATGGCAAAGGCGACCTTTGCTGCAGATCCTGCCGTTGCTGCTGCATGGAAGAATTATCATAATACTACCCTCCCTGAAAATCTTGAGGCGTTGATGCCACAGTGGGATGGTAAGCCGGTTTCGACACGTGTTGCTTCGGGTAAGATTTTGAATGCTATCGCAGCGGAGACTCCGTGGCTTGTCGGTGGCTCTGCGGACTTGGCACCCTCCAATATGACCTATCTCAATGGGTATTCGGATATCTCTGCAACCGATTTCTCGGGTCGTAACTTCCGCTTCGGTGTGCGTGAAACCGGTATGGCTGCCATTATGAATGGCGTGGCGGTTCATGGAGGTTTCCGTATCTTTGGTGGTACCTTCTTTGTCTTCTGTGATTATTGCCGTCCTGTTATCCGTGTGGCAGCTTTGATGGGTGTGCCGGTGGTTTATGTTCTTACGCACGACAGCTTCTATGTCGGTGAAGATGGTCCTACCCATGAACCCGTTGAACAGCTACCCGCAATGCGCGCGATGCCGAATCTTTGCGTCTTGCGTCCTGCGGATGCAACCGAAACTGCGGCGGCATGGGAGATTGCGCTTCGTCGTAAGAATGGTCCTACCGCCCTCTTGCTTTCGCGTCAAAATCTTCCCATTTTGGATCGCTCGGTTTATCCTGCCGCTAACAATGTGGCGCGTGGTGCGTATGTTCTTTGGCAACGTGACCCTGCGAAGAAGCCGGACGCGATTCTCATCGCTTCGGGTTCGGAAGTTCCGCTCGCTCTTGAGGCCGCACAAGCCGACGAACGCAATCTCCGCGTGGTGTCGATGCCATCGTGGGATCTTTTTGAAGCTCAGAGTGCGGTCTATCGTTTCAATGTGCTTCCTGCAAGCGTTACGAAGCGTATTGCGATTGAAGCGGCTTCGCCATTCGGTTGGGAACGCTATATTGGCACGGAAGGTATCACCCTTACGATGAATCACTTCGGTGCTTCGGGTCCAGCGAATAAACTCGCAGAACACTTCGGCTTCACCGTTGAAAATGTGACGAAGCTTATTAACGATTATCTCGCTTAAAGGATGACCATGGCTCAGAAACCAATTCCAGCAGTTCCTGTTGATCAATATCGTGCACAGCGTATTGAAAATCGTGCCAAGCTTGAAGCGCTCGGCTATACGCCGTATGGTCATGCCTTTGCTCGCACCGGCAATTTAAAGGAAGTCCGTGAAGCTTTTGAAGAAGGTAAACTCGTTGCTGTTGCTGGTCGTATTATGACTAAACGCCGCATGGGTAAGTTGATGTTCATTCACCTCGGGGATGGTACGGATACCTTCCAAATTCTTCTCAAGCGCGATGGCATCGGCGAAGATGCTTATAATGCGGCAAAGTTGACGGACCTTGGGGATATCATTGGCGCGAAGGGTAAACTCTTCACTACGCAAGCCGGTGAAAAAACCGTAGAGGTTGAGACTTGGGATCTCCTCTCCAAGGCGATTCGTCAGCCCCCTGAAAAGTTCCATGGTCTTCAAGATCAGGAAGAACGCTATCGTCGTCGCTACCTCGACTTGATGTCTAATCCTGAAAGTCGTGCACGCTTTGATAAGCGTCATAAAATCATCCTTGGTATTCGTAATTATCTCACTTCGCGTGGCTTTGTGGAAGTTGAAACGCCGATGATGCAAGGTCAGGCTGGCGGTGCGGCGGCAAAGCCCTTTGTGACCCATCACAATGCTCTTGATCGCGAAATGGTGATGCGTATTGCTCCTGAACTTTATCTCAAGCGTCTCCTCGTGGGTGGCTTTGATAAGATTTTCGAACTCGGCAAAGACTTCCGTAATGAAGGTATTGACCGTACGCATAATCCTGAATTCACAGTGCTTGAAATTTACGAAGCATATGGTGATCGTACTTCGATGAAAAATATCATTGAAGGACTTCTCCCATATCTCTGCGATACAGTACTCGGTACGCGTCAAATTCCTTTTGTTGAAGAGGGTGAAATCATTGATTTCCAGCCGCCTTACCGTGAGGTTACGCAGCAGGAGTTGATTAAGGAGCGTATGGGTGACGATTGGTTCACGCTCGATTATCCTACCGCACTCAAGCGTGCAGAGGAGGCAGGGCTTCAGCTCGTCCCTGAAATCGTGGATATGCTTACGCTTACCCATGAAATCTATGATAAACTCATTGAAAAGACGCTTCGTCAGCCGACCTTTGTGACGCGTATTCCTAAGCAATATGTGCCGCTCGCAAAGGCTTGCCCAGATGATCCTGATCTCGTTGATGTCTTTGAATTTGTCGTTGCAGGTAAGGAACTTTGCCCTGGCTATACCGAGCAGAATAATCCTGATGCTCAACGCGAAGCTTTTGCACGCCAAGTAGAGGCCGATGCAGAACCGCTTGATCAAGACTTCGTTGAAGCGCTTGAATATGGTATGCCTCCCACAGGAGGTCTTGGTCTTGGCATTGACCGTCTTGTTATGTTTATGACAGGTACAGAGGCGATTCGCGATGTCATTCTCTTCCCGCAGATGAAGGAAGAATAAACCCCTTTTATGAGGTTTGATTAAGACAAAAAAGGCTCGGTATTTCCGAGCCTTTTTATTTTGCTTTAAGGTTTCTCTCGGTCGATAAAACCAGCGATTGATAACAAAAAAGCCTCCACAAAAGTGAAGGCTTAAAGATGGTGGTGGGTCTACGATTCGAACGTAGGAAGGCAGAGCCAGCAGATTTACAGTCTGCCCCAGTTGGCCACTTTGGTAACCCACCAAAAGTGAAAACGCGTATATAATATCAAAACATAAAAGTAAACGCAAGTACTTT